>CAVAPH010000026.1:0-21345 GCA_963590455.1 bacterium
TGGCGGAGAGTGAGGGATTCGAACCCCCGTGGGCTTTCACCCTAACGGTTTTCAAGACCGCCCCGTTGTGACCGCTTCGGTAACTCTCCATATAAAGCTGAAACTAATCAGCTTTGTATTTATAGCACAAAATTAATCATCTGTCAACCGGCGACTTTAAGAGCGTTAATGTGTCCGGAATAAAAAAAGCGCTGCTTAAAATTACAAAATGTATAGGCACATGTGAAAATTTTTTTCTTGCCTTTTATGCACCGCAAAATTGAACCGACATTTCGTGTTTTTATCGCAAAATCTTAATTATAAGACCGGAATTTTCGCGACGTTCATGGTTAACATAATTACGTTTGATTATTATTCTCCAAAAAGTTATCAACATTTTCAACATGGTTTTCAACACAGTTGTATTGCAGTAAAATCAACGCTTTTGCGCAATTTTGCTGTTTATTGCTGCAGCCTTCAAATGCGGATTTGTTGGTAACTCAGAGCAAAAAATTATTTACATAATCGTTCTGTCAATAGGTGTCTGAACTAATCATTCCGGTGTCTGCAAGCGAAACATAATCCTCACCGGCGACAATAATGTGATCTGTCAGCGTGATACCGACTAGTGCAAGTGAGGAGCAGATTTGCTGCGTCATTTTCAGATCATCTTCGGACGGTTTGGCAATGCTTCCCGGGTGATTATGCGCGAGAATAACGGAGCTTGCACGAAACTTCAGCGCGGTTTCTACTATGCGGCGCGGACTGGCTTGAACCGAGTCTACCACTCCCCTCGCCAGCTCCGTACATGCGATAACGCGCTTTTGCGGATCAAGGCAGGCAAGCAGCACAATCTCTTCGTCCTCAAACATAAAGCGCGGAATAAAATAGTCCCCTGCCGCCTGTGAGCTCGTTATCGGGCTTCGTGTACGATTGCTCTCATCTATCCGGCTGAGCTTTAACATCTGCGGGACAAGCTTAATAAGCGTAGCTGCACTGCTTCCGACGCCCGGTACGTCCTTAAGGTCATTATATTCGGCTGCAAGTACGCCGGAGAGTGAGCCGAAACGCTTGATAAGCAAATGTGCAAGCTCGTTCGTGTCGCGACGTGGAATTGCATAAAACAGCAGCAGCTCCAAGGCCTCAATGTCGCTAAAGCTATTTAGTCCATGCTCGAGAAAGCGCGCCTTCAAGCGCTCTCTGTGTCCTTCATGCACTCCCATGCGCGCCGACTCCCTTCTGATAAACTAATCCGGAGGTTATGGTTATAAATATTAAAGCTCCATTGTTGCGTATGCGTTGAGATCACTGCCTGCGGTATGACCGGCAAGATACTCATAATAACCCTGTGCACCGACCATTGCACCATTGTCACCGCACAGCTTCAGTGGCGGGACATAAAGCTCAAAGCCGTTTTCCTTTGCCGCTTTAGCAAAATCCGCACGAATACGTGAGTTTGCAGCAACGCCGCCGGCAACAACGACTTTCTTGTAGCCGAGTTCTTTTGCTGCATGGACTGTACGCGGAACGAGGCTGTCGCTGACTGCCTTTGCAAATGACGCTGCAAGACCGGCTCTGTCTATCTGTTCACCCTTCTGCTCAGCATTGTGGACAAGGTTTATTACGGCAGTCTTAAGGCCGGAAAAGCTCATGTCATAGGGATTGCCGTCAACATGTGCGATCGGGAAGACGTATCTGGTGTCATCCCCGCCCTTGGCCAGATCATCCATCGGCTTGCCGCCGGGGTACGGGAGGCCGAGTACACGTGCGGTCTTGTCAAAGCACTCACCTGCCGCATCGTCGCGTGTGGCGCCGATGATCTTCATGTCCGTATAATCGCGCACATCGACAAGAATGGTGTTGCCGCCGGATATGGCAAGACAGAGGAAGGGCGGCTCAAGCTCAGGGTAGGCAAGATAGTTTGCTGCAATATGACCGCGGATATGATGCACCGGAATGAGCGGCACATTGAGCGCATATGCGCAGGATTTTGCAAAGTTCACGCCGACAAGGACAGCCCCGATAAGTCCGGGAGCGTAAGATACCGCAACAGCATCTATATCCTTGCGGGTAATGCCTGCCGCATCAATTGCGCGCTGTGCCAATATGGATATGGACTCCACGTGGCAGCGTGAAGCTATCTCAGGAACTACGCCGCCGTAAACCGCGTGCAGCTTTGCCTGAGAAAAAATCTGGTCCGTTAATATTTTTCTCCCGTCTTCAACGACTGCAACGGCAGTCTCGTCACATGTGGATTCAAATGCAAGAATTTTCAAAATGCATGCCTCACTTCATATATTTGGTCATAAGCAGTGCGTTCTCACGCGGCTGCTCATAGTAGTTTTTTCTCTCCCCGACAGACCTAAAACCGTGCTTTGAATACAGCGCTATTGCCGGGTCGTTGCTTTTTCTGACTTCAAGAGTCACAAAAGACAGATCAAGCTCCTCTGCCCTTTCACAGAGTTTATTTATCAGCGCATCCGCTATACCATGTCGCCTGTATTCTGCCGACACAGCGACATTTGAAATATAGCCCTCATCGAGCACATATGACATACCGACATATCCGGCAACCGTGCCGCAGCATTCGGCAGCGAGAAACACGTGCGTGTCGTCCGTCAGCTGATGTTCAAGCTGCTCTCTTGTCCAAGGGAGCGAAAAGCACTCCCGCTCTATGCACTCGATTGAGTCAAGCTGGTCTTCGCGCACGTCGTTAATTATATAATCAGCCATCAATGCGCCTCCGCCCAGCTGTGGCCGATATGTGCATCAACAGTCAGAGGTACTGTGAGATGCGCCGCATTCTCCATCTCGTCGACCAGAATTTCTCTGACGTGCTCGGCTTCGTCCTGCGGGCATTCCACGATAAGTTCATCGTGCACCTGAAGAATAAGCCTTGCGCGCAGCTTTTCTTCCTTTAAGCGATTATAAACACCAACCATGGCCAGCTTTATAATATCGGCGGCTGTGCCCTGTATCGGCATATTCAGCGCGACACGTTCGCCGAAGGAGCGCATATTGAAATTTGAGCTTTTAAGCTCCGGCAAATCTCTGCGGCGGCCATAAATTGTACTGACATATCCGTCTTGCTTTGCTTTTTCTACGATCGTCTTCATGTAATCGCGCACACCATGATATTTTTCAAGATACGCGTCCATATACGCTTTAGCTTCAGCATTGCTCACTCCGATATCCTGTGCAAGTGAGAATGCGGAAATGCCGTATACAATGCCGAAATTGACAGCCTTGGCGCGGCTGCGCAATGTTGACGAGATTTCGTCAATCGGAACATTAAACACGTTGGATGCCGTAACAGTATGGAAGTCTTCACCGCTGGCAAATGCATCGCGCATGGTCTCATCACCGGAGATGTGTGCAAGCAGCCGCAGTTCAATCTGACTGTAGTCGGCATCGACAAGGCACATTCCGGGGGCTGCTACAAACATGTTTCGTATCTGCGCACCGAGTTTTTTCCGCACGGGTATGTTCTGCAGATTCGGCTCCGTGGATGAAAGTCGGCCGGTCGCCGTAACCGTCATCTGAAAGCTTGTATGTATTCTGCCGTCAGCTGATATAACCTTAAGCAGGCCGTCAGCATAAGTGGATTTAAGCTTTGTAAGCATGCGGTAGTCAAGAACATCTTCGATTATGGGGTGCTTGCCGCGGAGCTTTTCCAGCACATCCGCATTGGTGCTCCATCCGGTCTTGGTCTTTTTCCCCGACGGGAGCATGAGCTTATTGAAAAGCACATCGCCCAGCTGTTTGGGAGAATTGATGTTAAACTCGCTGCCGGCATATGCCCATATGCTCTGCTGCAGTGCCGCAATGCCGTCATTCAGGCTCTCACCGAAATCATGCAGAGCCTTTCTGTCCACATAGAATCCTGTCTGCTCCATGTCTGCAAGTACGGTGCATAAAGGAAGCTCTGCCGTATAATACAGCTCATCCATTCCAAGTTCAGTGAGCTTGGAGTTTAATATCGGATAAAGCTGATAAATTGCCTCCGCGCCGTGCAGTTCATAGCCGAGCCAATGCTGCGTCAGGCGCTCAAGGCTGTAATCGCTGTCGGTAGCTGAGAGCAGATAGGCTGCAAGCGCAGTATCAAAGGCAAAGCCTTCTATGCTCAGGCTCTCACCCTGCAGCAGGCGCATGAGGTCTTTCACGTTATGGCCTAGTTTTTTTATCTCCGGGCTGAACAGCGCGCGCAATAAATAATTATATCCGTCGCCGCACTGCGCCCATGATGCGGAGTATACGCGCTCACCCGTGCACAGCTCTATCTTATCAAGCCCGTCAGCTGCGTTAACTGCGATATATTCGAAGTCCTTAAGTTTATCTGCAAGCTCTTGCGCGGCAGTCTCGTCACTCAGCTCAACATATTCTGCATTCTGTTTCTCTGCCGCGACTTCGTCAGACTGCGCTTCACTCTCGGTAATTCCCCATTTTTCTATAAATTTATTAAATCCGAGACGTTTGAAAAGGCCGAACAGAGCGGGCGTATAATTTTTATTCCATATGCTGTCCGCAGGTGTAAGCTCGATGGGCACCTCGCGCAATATAGTCGCAAGCCAATATGATCTGCGTGCACTCTCCTCGCCGGCGGCAAGCTTCTTTCGCACGCCTTCTTTGATATCTAAATCAGCAAGCTGCGCGTAAATATTCTCAATTGTGCCAAAGCGCTGCACGAGCTCCATTGCCGTCTTTTCGCCGATTCCAGGTACACCGGGGATATTATCTGAGGTATCGCCCATAAGTGCCTTCAGGTCAACCATGAGTTTAGGTTCAAAACCGTACTCCTCCTGAAAACGCTCCGGCGTATACATTATGGTCTCTGTCTGGCCCATGCGGGTTTTAACGTTGCATACCGTTGTGCTGTCGCTGACGAGCTGCAGACTGTCCTTATCGCCGGTGACGACGGTGCAGCTCCACCCGCTCTCCGCGCATATGCGTGCGGCGGTGCCGAGTATATCATCCGCCTCGTATCCTGCAAGCTCGTACCGGCGTATTCCCATCGCATCGAGCACTTCTTTCAGGATGGGCATCTGAGCTGCAAGCTCGTCCGGCATAGGCTTACGCTGTGCCTTGTAATCCGCATACGCACGATGACGAAATGTCGGCTCTTTTAAGTCGAAGCTGACGCTGACAGCGTCCGGCTTAACATCGTCATATATACGCTGAAAAATGGCAAGGAAGCCGTAAATCGCATTTGTGGGCGTACCGTCCGGGGCTGTAAGCGGGCGCACGCCGTAAAAAGCACGGTTTACTATGCTGTTGCCGTCGATTATCATCAGTCTCACGCTGTTATACCTCATTTCTCGCCGCGAAGCTTAATTATCTCATCGCGGAGCTGTGCGGCGATTTCGTACTCAAGCATTTTTGCAGCCTTGCGCATCTTGGCTTCAAGCTGTTCTATAAGCTCCTTGCGCTCGTGCTCAGTCAGCTTCATGCCGTTCGTTTTTCTCACCGTGCTGCTGTCGGTGGATATCTCTATAAGCTCACGCACGCTCTTCACAATGGTTTTTGGTACTATACCATGCTCAGCATTATATGCCATCTGCTTTTCGCGGCGGCGCGCCGTCTCGTCCATGCAGGCCCGCATTGACGGCGTTATCGTATCTGCGTACATGATCACCATGCTCTCCGCATTGCGTGCGGCACGGCCGACAGTCTGGATAAGACTGGTCTCACTGCGCAAAAAGCCCTCTTTGTCGGCATCAAGTATTGCAACCAAGCCGACTTCCGGAATATCAAGGCCCTCGCGCAGCAGGTTTATTCCGACAAGAACGTCGTACTCGCCCATTCGCAGATCGCGGATAATCTCCATACGCTCTATGGTGCCGATGTCGTGGTGCATATAGCGGCATCTTATACCGGAATTCATAAGATATGCCGTCAGATCCTCCGCCATCTTTTTTGTAAGAGTGGTGACAAGAGTTCTCTGGCCCTTTGCCGTCTTGGCATTTATCTCGCCTATAAGATCATCAATCTGACCTTCAGTCGGACGGACGAATATTTCAGGATCGAGCAGACCTGTCGGACGAATAATCTGCTCTACTATCTGACCTGCGTGCTCTCGTTCGTAGTCACCCGGCGTTGCGGAAACAAAGACGCGCTGATGTATGCGCTGCTCAAATTCTTCAAATTTCAAAGGCCGATTGTCGAATGCCGATGGCAGGCGGAAGCCGTAATTCACAAGTGATTCCTTGCGTGCCCTGTCACCGCGGAACATTGCGCGCACCTGCGGCAGCGTAACGTGGCTTTCATCGACAAAGAGGAGAAAATCCTTCGGGAAATAGTCAAGCAATGTCATCGGTGGGCTTCCGGCAGGGCGGTTGGATATAATACGCGAATAGTTCTCTATGCCGCTGCAGTAGCCGATTTCCTGCATCATATCTATATCATAGTCTGTGCGCTGCTTTATGCGCTGTGCCTCAAGCAGGCGGTTATTATCCGTGAAGTACTGCACCTGGGCGTCGCATTCCTGCCGTATACGCTCAATTGCAGCGGACATTTTTTCTTTTGTTGTGACATAGTGGCTGGCGGGATATATAACAGCATGAGTAAGATATCGCTGTGCCGCGCCCGTGACAACGTTGATTTCGCTCAATCGATCTATCTCATCGCCGAAAAACTCAACACGTATTGCCCGATCATTCCAGTAAGCCGGGAAAATCTCTACAGTGTCGCCCCGGACGCGGAACATATTGCGCTCAAAAGCGATGTCATTGCGCTCGTATCTTGCTTCGACAAGCTTACGCAAAAGCTCGTCCATGTTCCAGGTCTGGCCCGGGCGCATGGATATTGCCATATTTGCGAAATCATCCGGTTCACCAAGACCGTAAATGCACGAAACGGACGACACAACTATAACGTCGCGCCGTTCTAACAGGGAAAATGTCGCAGAAAGACGCAGACGATCTATCTCATCATTTATGGCACAGTCTTTTTCTATATATGTATCCGTGTGCGGAATATATGCTTCCGGCTGGTAGTAATCATAGTAAGATACAAAGTATTCCACAGCATTTTCCGGAAAGAACTCTTTGAATTCGCTGCAGAGCTGTGCCGCAAGCGTCTTATTATGCGCAAGCACAAGTGTCGGACGGTTGAGCCGCGCAATGACGTTGGCCATGGTAAAAGTTTTGCCGGAGCCGGTGACGCCGAGCAAAACCTGCTCATCAAGCCCGTTCTCTATGCCGCTGACAAGCGCGTCTATGGCCTCCGGCTGATCTCCGGTAGGTTTGTATTGTGAAACCAACTTGAAACTGTCCATATAAGCTCCGACACCCATAAAATCCGTTATTATATCATTTATAGTTATTATAGCACTGAAGAATATAAATCACAAGGGTCTGGCATCCGCAAAGTGCAGACGTCAGGCCCTCGGAGTTGTTAAATTTATTTGCTGTTCATGAGCTGTATTGCGAATATATCGGATAGAACTCATCCCGGGCACAGATCGCCCGTTCACGTGCTACATTGGCGATGTCTCCGGGCTGTTCGTACTTAAAGCACCACTGGCGTGCTGCCTCGTAGGCATCATCCGCAGTGTCCCCCAGATCCATGAGGTAAAAATCAAGCTCAAGATATTTGGAAAGTCCAAGCTCATGCTGCATATACTTAAGCTGGCCGCTGAGAGTTGTGTAGTCAAGCGAATTATTGATGCACCAGGTTGTAAGCGAAGTTCGTCTGTCGCCAAGCCACTGGCAAAGGCCGTAGCTTCCGTCTGCACGGGCATTGAGCCGGAAAGACGACTCTTTATAGATATTCGCCATCACGGCACATGCGCCGGCGGTACTGTATCCCAGTTCGTTTTTGCAGAAGTAATACACCATCTGCTCCGCAACAGGGTATATGAGATGCACCAGCAGCCCGTTATTCACGCAGCGCTCGCCTATATTGGACCAGTTAATATCAAACGCGGCCTTGGCTCCGTCCGAGCGGCAGACTACAACGCGAAAATACGTATCTGCCGCCGCGGTAACAATTCCGAAGTTTACCACAGTGCCGTTTTCATCAAGCCAAAAAAGCAAATCCCCTGCTTCCGCCTGAAGCGTGCCTCCGAACGGGACACACTCTGTCAGGGAGCACTGTCCGAAGCCGTTAACCTCAGTCAGATAGTGGTACTGCATCTCGCAGTCCGGCAGCACGTCAAACATGCCTATGTCCGTAAGTCCGGTTGCATCCGCACAGGTCAGCATAAAATTCGTATTTGCCTGTTCATTATATATGAGCGCTTCAAAATCTTCGGCAAAGCTGTCGCCTGTAGTGTAATGCAGTGATATGCCGTTTTCTGCAGCAGCAGTGAATTTATTGCGCAGCTCATCGTCCGGAGTGTCGCATACCGGCGCATAGCGAATATAATCCGCCGTTTCCGCACCGGTCAGATATAAATCGCTGCGCGGTGTCGGCACGGGTACGGGTGTGGGCGTAGGTTCAGGTGTTGCCTCCGGCGTGGGGCTCGGCGAAGGTGAGACTGAAGGTTCCGCAGAAGAAGTCGGTTCAGGTGTCGCCTCAAGACTTTTCATGTCATCAACGGCATCTGACATTATATCCAACGCTGCTGAAAGCTTATCTGTGCTGCAGCCCGAAAACACTCCGAGCAGCATAACAGCTAAGGCAACGGTTAATAATTTCTTTACTGTGTTTGAATTTTTCGCCATTCAGCCCTCCGTTTTTTGATTAAATTCAGCTCATGCCCTTCTCCAGTGCAGCGTTTGCCACAATAGCCTTGTGGAGCGTAGAGCGCCTGTAATAAAACCAGATAAGAGTAAAGCCGCAAAGAATCCATGAAATCGGGTAGCAGAGATAGACAATGCGGATGTCATTAAATATCGGCAGCAGCGCCTCGAGCCAGATTATGCGAAATACGCAGATCATCAGTGCGCAGATAACAGTCACCGATACTGCCTGACCCGAGCCGCGTATAGCGCCGCTTAAAATATCGACAAAGGAATAGAACCAGATGACCGGAAGCAGGTAGCAGAGCATGCTGTAGCCGTATTGAATTGCCTCCGGGTCGGTTGTAAATATCAGAACCAGATCTTTATAGAACACGGCAACAATCCCGATCAAGACGAGAGAGCAGCCTATGCTCATAAAGAGCGTGACCCATATGGCTTTCTTCATTCTGCCGTACTTGCCGGCGCCGATATTCTGCCCGACAAAGGTCGATATTGCAAGAGACAGCGCCGCCATCGGCATATATACGAAGGCATCGATTTTGCCGTAAGCCGTGGTACCCGCCATAGCAGCCGTGCCGAAAGAATTGATTTTGATCTGCACAAGGAGATTTGAGATGTTATACATTGCGCTCTGCAAGCCGCACGGTACGGAGATACGGACAACATCCCAAACCGTAAGCTTGTCCGGCTTAATATGAAGCGGCTTGAATGCATACTCCGGATTGAGACGGCAGAGACGAATAACAACGAGAATTGCAGTTATCGTCTGTGCAAACACGGTTGCCCATGCCGCACCTGCAACGCCCATGTTCAGCACACCAACAGCCAGCAGATCCATCACGAGATTGCCGATGCCGCCGATTGCAAGATAGATAAGCGGGCGTATGGAGTCGCCCTCAGCTCTGATAAGGCCTGCGCCGACATTATATATAAGCGTAATTATAGTGCCGCCCATGTATATGCGCAGATACTCCTCTGCCGGAGCAATCGTCTCTTCGGACATATCCATAATGCCCAGAAGCTGACGCGTAAACACAACGCCGACAAATGTGGTGAACACACCTATAATTACTGCCAGCAGCATTGAAGAATCTATAAGCTTTTTCAGGCCCTTGTAATCTCCGGCCCCGTAGTACATGGCAAAGAGGACACCGGCACCGGTAGCGAGACCGAGGAAGAAGCCGATAAGCAGGTTGATAAGCGAACCCGTCGAGCCGACGGCTGCAAGAGCCGCGTCGCCGCAGAAATGGCCAACAACCGCGCTGTCTATTGAATTATAGAGCTGCTGCAATAAATTTGTCAGCAGTATAGGTATTGAAAACTGAGCTATTGCCTTTGTAATTGACCCTTCAGTAAGATTTATGTTTCCCTGCTTCATTTTGCGCCTTTTTCCCTTTCTCAACACATCTTCTCCGAAATGCCACGGCATTGTATACCCGGTTATATTTAAAAGCAAGGGGGTTTTTGTAACATTTTCAGCATATTTACGTAATATCGCGTGAATTAACACTTTAGTCATGATAGCGCACTTTCATGGCCAACCTGAAATATCTGACGAAAAATATCAAAATTTGTTGCAGTAATAATTTCTTTTATAATCGCATGTTATGTAAACCAAGCGCTGCTGTTTGCTGCAATGGCACTGCACATTAAGTTCATCCCTGAGCATAAATATTTTGTAAGGATTTAAGGTTGTTTTAAAGAGTATGTAAATTTTTGTTGAATTTAACAACAGGAGATGTTATAATCAGAACCACGATGAGAGCTTTTGACCATGTTTTATAATATTGTCAACGGCTCTCCGGAAAATTAAATTTAGGAGGATCCCAATGAAGAAGTTTCTTGCACTGCTTCTGGCTCTGTGCATGGTGTTCGCACTTTGCGCATGCGGCCAGTCGTCAACCACCACTCAGGAAGCAGCCCCCGCAGAAGAAGCAACTGCAGCAGAAGATACAGCAGCTGCTGAAGACACTGCAGCCGCTGCTGATGAGACTGCTGAAAAAGCCCCCGAGGACTACACCGGCAATCTCGTAGTTTACTCTCCCCATGATGCGGACCCGCTTAATGACGGCGTTGCACAGTTCCAGGAGAAGTACCCCAACATCAATGTTGAAGTTATCGCAGCCGGTACCGGTGAGCTCTGCCAGCGTCTCGTTGCTGAAGCTGAGAATCCCCAGGGCGACGTTCTGTGGGGCGGCGGCGCTGACACTCTTGCAGCATACACCGAGTATTTTGAGCCGTATGTCTGCGCAAATGACGAGTTCATAGGCGACGCATACAAGGATGCTGACGGCTACTGGATAGGCGAGTCTCCTCTGCCCATGTGCTTCATCTACAACAAGACCCTGATCGATGAGGCTGATGTCCCCACCACTTGGGAAGGTCTCTGCAACGAGAACCTCAAGGGCAAGATCGCATACTGCTCTCCCTCCAAGTCCGGCTCTGCATACACCCAGCTGTGCACCATGCTCTTCAGCCAGCCCACTATTGAAGAGGGTTGGGCACTCGTAGAGAAGTTTATTGCCAACCTCGACGGCAAGCTGCAGGATTCCTCCGGCAACTGCCACAAGCTCGTCGCTTCCGGTGAGTACGCACTTGGTGTGACCATCGAGAAGTCCGCAGTTCTCTACGCAGATAACCCCGACATCGGTTTTGTATATCCTGAAAGCAACTCTGCAGTTCCCGATGGCGTTGCTCTTATCAAGGGCTGCCCCAACGAGGAGAATGCAAAGCTCTTCATCGACTTTGTTACCAGTGCAGAGTGCCAGACCAGACAGAACGCTGAGTGGGCACGCCGTCCTGTGCGCACCGACATTGATCCTGTTGGTCTCTGCTCTCTCGACGAGTGCAACGTTGTAAGCTATGACTTCAGCTATGCTGCTACTAACAGAGACGATATTAAGGAGAAGTTCAACGACCTGGTTGCAGGCTGATAGAATTTCAGTTTTTACCGCGGGAGGCACCTTCCAAAGGGGTGCCTCCTTGCAATATACGGCTGACATCTGCTGTGTTTATGCCGCACGGCAGATGTGAACCGTATAATTACAGCAAATTATATAACATACACACATAAACAACGGAGGACATCACAACATGAGCAACCACGTAATAATTAGCAACGCCGTAAAGCGCTACGGGGATTTTGTCGCCCTGAACGGAGTGTCGCTTGACATACACGAGGGTGAATTTTTCACGCTTCTCGGCCCGTCCGGCTGCGGCAAGACAACACTTTTGCGCATGATAGCCGGCTTCAACTCAATAGAGGGCGGCGACTTTTACTTTGGTGACAAGCGCATTAACGATGTCCCCGCTCACAAGCGTGACATCGGCATGGTCTTTCAAAACTACGCGATTTTCCCGCACCTGACTGTACGCGAAAACGTCGCCTACGGTCTCAAGGCGCGCAAGATACCTGCAAAGGATATCAAACCGCGTGTAGATGAGGCACTTGAGCTTGTTCAGATATCTCACCTTGCCGACAGAAAGCCGAATGAGCTTTCCGGCGGTCAGCAGCAGCGCGTTGCTCTTGCCCGCGCTTTCGTAATAGAGCCGAGCGTGTTGCTGATGGACGAGCCGCTGTCCAATCTGGATGCCAAGCTGCGTGTGCAGATGCGCTCCGTTATCAAGAAGCTGCAGCGCCGGCTGGGCATTACGACGATATATGTTACCCACGACCAGGAAGAGGCGCTTGCAATTTCCGATCGCATCGCCGTTATGAAGGACGGGCACATTATGCAGATCGGTACACCCAATGAGATATACGCTAAGCCGCAGAATCCGTTTGTTGCGGGCTTTATAGGCGTCAGCAATTTCCTGGATTGCGAGATAAATGCAGCCGCTGCCGGTGATGCACAGGTAAGCATCAAAAATGAGCTGTCAATCACTGTTCCTGTGAGCCGTGCATACACGGGCAAAGGCAAAATATCAGCAAGACCCGAGCAGCTTTTCTTCTCTTCCGACGGTATGCCTGGCACCATACTCTTCTCAACCTTCCTCGGTGACTTTATCGAATACGAGGTTCAGCTTGACGATGGGCAGAGCCTTATCGTAAACGAGTATACCAAGGACACCTCTGAAGTGCACTCGGACGGTGAAAAGGTGCATCTGAGCTTCAATCCGCTCAGAATAAGCCTGTATGATGAAAACGAGGAGGTGCTCAGCCTGTGAATCAGAGATTGGCCGGAAAGTGGAGACCGGACTTCTGGTTTTTCACAAAGCTCTTCGTGATACTGGCAATGTGCCTGTTTATAATTTATCCGTTCTACACGATAATCACAAAGAGCGTTTTTTCCAACAAGGTAGAGGGTATCACTCTCTATAACTTCAAGCGTTTTTTTGAGAAGCCTTATTATTACAAGGCGCTGCTGCGTTCAATGGTGGTGTGCTTCTGCACTGTTTTTACGACCACTATTGTCGGCGTCCCCATCGCATATTTAATGACGCGCTATAACATTCCCGGAAAGAAAGCACTGCACATATTCATCATTATGAGCCTGATGAGCCCTCCGTTCATCGGTGCGTACTCATGGATAATACTGCTCGGTCGTTCCGGTCTGCTGGCAAAGCTCTTTGCAAAGGTAGGCTTAACCGCGCCAACCATATACGGGCGAGGCGGAATTATATTCGTATTCACGCTGCATTTGTTCCCGTATATTTATCTTTATACTTCCGGTGCAATGAACAGTATTGACTCCTCACTTGAAGAGGCCGCCGAAAACCTCGGCATGAACAAGCTGCGCCGCATATGGACGGTCACCCTGCCGGTCATTCTCCCATCCATTCTCGCAGGATGCATAATGGTTTTCATGACCTGTCTTGCGGACTTCGGTACGCCAATGCTGCTCGGCGAAGGCTATACCGTGCTGCCGGTGCTGGTATATAACGAATACATGTCCGAAAGCGCGACAGACCCGTATATGGCTTCGGCACTGTCGGTTATAATAGTGGCATGCTCGCTTATTATGCTGGCCTTCCAGAAGCTCGTCGTTGACAAACGCAATTATATGATGAGCTCACTTCGCCCGCCTCAGGAGACACAGCTTCACGGCGGCAAGCGCTTCCTCGCATCGCTGCCTATATACATAGTCGTTGCTCTTGCTTTTCTTCCCCAGATCGTCGTTGTGTGCCAGTCCTTTGTGGAGCGCAGCTTCTCCGGTATGGTCAAGGGCATTAATCTCTCTAACTATCAGACAATAATGTCACGACTCGGGCGCAACATCCGCAACACTTATGTTTTCTCTCTCATAGCCATCGTATTTATCGTAATCGTAGGTATACTTGTCTCTTATATTCTCGTGCGCAAAAAAGGCAAGGTTGCAAACCTCATAGATACGCTGATAATGTTCCCCTACGTTATCCCCGGTTCAGTCCTCGGCATAGGATTGATTATAGCCTTCAACCGCAAGCCGATTATTCTCGTCGGCACGGCTTCTATTATGATAATCTCCTACGTCATCCGCAAGCTGCCGTATACGGTGCGCTCAGGCAGTGCGTTCTTATATCAAATGGATCCGTTTATTGAGGAGGCCTCTATTAACCTCGGTGTTTCCCCGATGAAAACGTTCTTTACCGTTACTGCGCGCATGATGCTGCCGGGAATCATGTCAGGCGCCGTGCTCAGCTGGATAACCTGCATTAATGAGCTCTCAAGCTCCATCATGCTCTATTCAGGCAAGACTTCCACCATTGCAGTTGCGATATATCAGGAGGTTGTGCGAATGAGCGACGGTACGGCTTCCGCTCTGGCGACGATACTCACGCTGACCACCATAATCTCTCTTCTGATCGTATTCCGTCTGACAAAAGGAAAGGTTAAGATCGTCTGATGATAAAAAATATTGTCTTTGATATGGGCAACGTGCTTCTGCTCTTCGATCGTGATCGTTTTCTTGATGCCGTTGGTGTGGAAGGCGCAGACAGGCGGGTTTTGATGAACAATGTCTATCTCTCGCTCGAGTGGGCTAAGATGGACAGAGGCTCTATGACGGATGCACAGGCCGCCAAAAGTATGTGTGCCAGGCTTCCCGAACGGCTGCACGAAAAGGTTCATAAGCTTGTCGATCAGTGGGACAGGCCCATTTATCCCGTACCCGGGATGGTGGAGCTTGTCAAGAATCTGAAAGCTGCCGGTTATCGGATCTATCTTCTGTCCAACGCGAGCTACAGACAGCACGAATATTGGCCGCGTGTCCCGGGCAGCGAGTATTTTGACGGCACATTGATATCTGCTGACGTCAAGCTTGTAAAGCCGGAACGTCAGATATACGAGCTGCTGTGCGAGAAATTCTCTCTGAAACCTGACGAATGCCTCTTTATCGATGATTCAGCAATGAACATTGAGGGGGCCGAGGGTGCAGGGATGCCCGGAATCGTGTTCCACGGCGATGCAGACGAGCTCCGCGAAGAAATGCGCAGCTTCGGCGTAAATATCGTAGATATTTAATGTAATTCAAAAATCAGGGTCCTCGCTTGTTATGCAAACGGAGACCCTGATTATTTTTGTCAGTTATAAAAGGGGCGCGGCGGTATAATATCAAGCATCACCCTGCCGAGGCAGGCAAGGTGTTCACGGCGCTCTCTCGGTACGCTGATGTTGCAGACTTCACGGGCAGGATTGGCAGATAGCAGGTGTATCGTCCCTGCATAATCCTCGCACCATTGGCGGCACACTACTTTGCCTTCATACAGGAATATGCCGACCTCAAATTCTGCAGGCGTCCTGTCACAGGCAGCATATACACGCTCCCCTGCCCTGATAATCGGCTCCATACAGTCATCAGTTACAGTTATGCAAAAGCTTGCACCGTCCGGAGCATCCGCGCAATCCGCAAGCGTATATTCGTTGCAGCTTTCTATTGTCATAGAATATAAATCACTTCCCGTGGCAAGTCTTAGCCGGTTCTTAAATAAGAGTATAATCTCACGCGGCAAATGTCAATGCTATGTTGAGTATTTGTAAATTTTCCATCAAAAATTTAAAATATCTATTGGCAAAAAAGTAAATGGTGATATTATCTTAATGTTTATTAAGCTTTGATTTATATTTGATGAAGCTAAAAGTATCAGAGGTGTTTATTTTATGCTTATATGCATATTTCTTGCACTTGCGCTCATTTCCGCCCTGCTATATTTTTATTTTGCAGGCACGATAATATGGAAAGCAGCGCTACTATTCGTGGGAGTGTTTATCGCGCTTAATCTTGTGTATCTTTTATTCTGGGCTGTTTATTCTCTGTTTTTAAGCACGAAGCCGCTCGAAAAGAAAAACAGCTTCTGCCACTCCGGCTGCGTGGGCATTCTCAGCCTTGTGCTTGATTACAGCTGGGTGCGTTCTCATATAAGCGGCATTGAAAAGTTGCCGGAAAAAGAAAACTTTCTCATGGTGTGCAATCACCGCTCCGGATTTGACCCTCTAATCACACTCACTCGCCTGCATCGCTATAATATAGCATTTATCTCCAAGCCCTCTAACATGGAGCTGCCCTGCGTCGGTAAGCTTGCACAGGGTATGGGTTGTCTGCCGATCGACCGTGAGAATGACAGGAACGCACTTAAAACAATTCTGCAGGCCGCGGATTATATCAAGCGTGGCATCTGTTCCGTCGGAATATACCCTGAGGGCACCCGCAGCCGCAATGGACAGCTTCTCGACTTTCACGCAGGATCTTTTAAAATCGCGCAGAAGGCTAAATCACCGCTTGTTATCGCCTGCATTCGCGGAAGCGAGAATATCACCCATAATGTTCTGCGTCGCGCAAGTGATGTCTATCTGGACATACTTGAGGTCCTCCCCGCCGAAAAGGTCTGCAGTATGAGCACAAAAGACCTTGCGGAATACAGCCGCGAGATTATCGGGCAGCATCTAGAAGCTGCAGTATGACAGCATAAAGCACAAGGAGTTCACACATGAAAAACGTTGCATTGGTTACAGGCTCTTCCCGCGGTATCGGCGCCGCAACCGCTGCGCTGCTTGCCAGAAACGGCTGGAGCGTGTGCATTAATTACATAGAGCGCAAAGATAAAGCCACAGAACTTGAAAATAAGCTGCGCAGCGAGGGCTGTGATGTCATGAGCTGCCAGGCAGATGTATCAGACCGGGCCGCAGTTGACGCAATGGTTGCCGCCGTTGAGGCGCGTCTCGGTGCCGTGACGCTGCTTGTGAACAACGCCGGAATAGCAAGGCAGGAGCAATTTCAGGACATCACGAGTGAGTACTGGAAGCGTATGTTTGACGTCAATCTCGGCGGCTGCTTCAACGTATCACAGGCCGTAATCGGGAACATGCTGCATGAACATTCCGGCTGCATTGTAAATATCAGCTCCATCTGGGGGCAGCACGGTGCATCATGTGAGACCGCATATTCCGCGACAAAGCACGCAATTATCGGCCTGACACGCTCTCTTGCAGCAGAGCTTGCGCCGACTGGAATACGTGTAAACTGCGTTGCACCAGGCGTTATCGATACTGATATGGTTCAAACACTCGGTCAGGAGACTCTGGATTCGCTCGCCAAAGACAGCATTCCCCTTGGTCGCCTCGGCCGCCCCGAAGAAATCGCCGAAAGCGTACTGTACCTCGCCCGTGCCCAATACGTAACCGGCCAGATAATAGGCGTAGACGGCGGGTTTATAATTTGATATGGGTTATCTCGTATGATAATTATCCCCAATACCGGGCGACCGGTATTGGGGATATTGTTGTTTTTATTTACATCTATCTCATTCGGTTGGGAAGATGCAGAGCTCTATGTCACTGAGGGGGAAGGAGCAGCAGGGGTGGATCCAGCCGAACTTTTTGTCTGCCATTCTGCGGCCGTCTGCATCTTCCGGGATGTATACGTCACCGCTTACAAGGCGAGAGTGACACCATCCGCATTCGCCGCTGCGGCAATGCGACGGTGCTTTTATACCGGCGCGTTCCATTGCCCAGAGCAGTGATTCATCTGCTTTGCATGCGATAGTCTGTTTCTCACCACGAATATCAACGGTTAGCTTATACTCGCAACCCTTGTTTGCTTCGGGAAAATCAGAATTATTTATGGCGTTTAGATAATCTCCTGACATCTCCATGCGATAGCGGCGTTTAGGCAGACCGAGCTTTTTCATCTCGCCCTCTTCAAAGGTATACATTGCCTTCGGGCCGCACATAAATACCGAGTAATCTCCATCGGGGGCATACTTTTTAATAAGTTCTGCAGTGATGAAGCCGTGCTCGTAGCCCTCTTTCTCCTCATGTGAAAGAATATGTACGACCTTCACGCGCCCATCGGAACGGGCGGCAACTGCCTCTATTTCATCCTTTAGCAGAATGCCATCTGCTGTACGGCTGCCGTAGAGTATTGTCATATTGAAGTCCTCAATACCGTCGGCAATAGCTGATGCCATTGAATAGAACGGAGTAATGCCGGAGCCGCCCGCGATTGCAACAACATTTTTGGCATCGCGGAGATTCTGATAGTAGAAGTCACCAAGCGGGCCGCTTATATCTATCGCGTCGCCCTCTTTCCACGTTTCAAGTATGAACTTCGACGCATAGGACGGGTTTGTGAGTTTAATGGTGAGTATATAGCTTGTGCCGTCGCTGCCGAGTGCATCCTTGGGATTAGAGCGGATAGTATACGGCTTATGGACAAGAGCACCATCTATATTGAGCGTGACAGAAACATACTGGCTGGCGCGGAAATATGCCATCTCTGTCGTTCCCTTCTCAACGTCCGGAACGAGAGTGAAGCTCTTGGCATCTCCGTGATCGACAACCTTTGCTATCTTGACATGCTGGACCTCGGGGTGGAGCTTCTTTGCGAGTACATTTGCATTATATACCGACTGCGGAATGACTGCAGGCGCGGCATCTATGGCCTTAAGACGGGTCTTTACCTCGCCGAGAAACGGAAACGGAGTCAGCCCCTTGAGACCTTTTCTGGAGTAGTTGTATTTTCCCATCTTACTTGCCCTCCTTCATATCCTCGAGCATGTATCTCGCCTGTTCTGCACCGGAAAGATACGCCTGTGAATAGCCGTCCATCTGTGTGCCGTGGCCGCCGACAAAACGCAGGCCCTTAATCGTGTAATCCTCATGATGTGCGCACTGCACACGCGGGAACATACCGTCCCATGTTGCAGGAAGATAGCCGTAAACATCTCCGCGCGGTGTGCCCAGGTATCTTGCCCAGGTGACCGGAGATGCAACTACGATCTCTTCAATATGATTCTGCAGGTCACAGCCGGTAACCGCCTCGTAGCGTTCCACGCACTCGCGGGCTATTTGGTCTTTGATCTTGAAATAATCCTCTTCGGTCACGTCCTTAAACGGATCACCGGTATAGAATTTACTGAACTGAATAAATGCGCGATTCTTTCCTGCAGCATCTGGCAGCGCGTTGGTAAGCACAGTGCAGGTTATGTCCTTATGCGTGTCTATTGAGTCAGAGGACAGGAACTGCTTGTGGTTATCGGGAGTGTAGCGCATAAAGGTATCGTAGTTTTTCAGACCTATCTCCTCCGCACTTGCATCAAGGCCGAGATATACGGTAAATGCTGCCTGGGCGAGACGCTGAGCATTCATCTTCTTTTTGTCATACTCAGGTACTTCGTTCTTATCCTCAACCATGCGATCAAACACAACATGCGGCATGAGGTTTGAAATAACATAGGAGCACTCTATATATTCGCCGCTTGCAAGCTTAACGCCATGTACTTCTCCGCCGCGAATATCTATCTTGTCGACCTTGGTGTTGTACCAGATGTCACCGCCAAGCTCCCGGATTTTCGCATCAAAGGCAAGTGAAATCTCATGAGAGCGGTTCTTTGCAAACCATGGCAGCTGAGTGAGGTAAACGTAGGTCATGAATGTATAGGGTGCAAAGCTCATTTCCGTGGAATCAGCCGCAACATATGTCCAGTATGACTCAAAAATCTGTCTCGCCTTATCGGGAACGCCGATTTTGCGCAAGACATCATCGCACGGCTGCGGGACGAGGCACATAAGATCGTAATACTTGAGCATCATTTCGACCTTCTGCAGTCCTTCGGGCTCATTATTGCGCTCATACAGCCACTCAACGCCGTCAACGAGCATGCGTCCCAGCTCCATAACCGTAGTCATTGACTCGCGGCTGCCGGGAACCTGGCGCTCCATTTCGTCGATAAACGCCTGAACGCCCGCAGGCATTGCAACGTTAAATCCGTCCGGATCCGTTGCAATAGATGCAAAGCTCTCATTTGCGCTGCACCATTCAACATCAAGCCCGTAATTATCCTCAAGGAGCTGACGAACCGAGCCGCGTTTGCCCTCGCCTTCTCCGGTGCCCATCTGGCACAGTTCATGCAATGTCGCCTCAAACTCATAATTTCCGCGTACAAAGCTGGTCGCACATCCGCCGGGTAGATTGTGCTTCTCCAGCACAAGAACCTTCTTCCCTGCCTTTGCAAGCCAAGTTGCAGCAGAAAGGCCTCCGTTCCCGGCACCTACAACAATCACGTCGTATTTTTGCATTTGGTGCATCCTCCGTTCTTTAAAATAACCGATTTTCTTCCACATCTTCACTGTGTGGTATAGCCACAGATATTTTAACGTATTTTGAGGCTCTTAGCAAGTGAAGTTTGTTATTTGATTGACAAAATATTTTGCTCAACTTTGTGCAATAATTACAGAGAATGTTTTTTGTGGCTTGATTTTTCCAACCAGGCTTGATTTTGCGCATATCCTATAATAAAATAATTTCATCAACACGAACGGAGAATGCAGCGGATGAAGTTAACAGACAGCAAAAATCTCAAAGCAAGCTTTGCAGACATGATGAAGTCAAAAATAATCTCCGGTGAACTGAAACCCGGCGACAGGCTCCCGTCGGAACGCGAGCTTGCGGCGCAGACAGGAATCAGCCGCGGCTCCGTCAATCAAGGAATTTTAGACCTCGAACGAATGGGCTTTGTGCGCATAGTTCCGCGTAAGGGTACATTTGTATCTGAATACGTCAAGGAAGCCACTCCGGAAACATTAGCTGCAATAATGAGCTATGACTCCGCTTATGTAGACAGCAATCTTTTCCGCGATCTGATGGATTTGCGTATATTGGTTGAACGAGAGTGTACGCGCCTCGCCTGTCTGAACCTCTCGCCGGCATCTCTCGATACTCTGCGTGCAAGCTGCGAGGCAATTTATTCGTCATCTGAGGATGATGTATCAGAAGCAATCTACAGGTTTCACAAATGCATAACAGAGATCTCCGGAAATGCGGCCTATGCAATGGTTTTCCAGAGCTTTGAGAAGATGATCAGAAGCCTTATCAAAGAGCACTACGCCGATCGCAACGAGTTAGCAAAAAGTCTGCCTAAATATGCAGAGCTGACCGCCGCCATAGCCCGCCGCGACACCTACGCCGCAGATCAAAGCATGCGCTCCATACTCAACCAGGCCTCCGAGTACCTGAACACGCACCTGAAGAAGCGGGAAGGTGCGGAACGATAAAACGTCTGCTGCAGTGACACATCAAATGCACTGCAGCAGACGTTTTTGTAATTTATAAAAAGACTTATTTATTTTTAGTGGTTGATTGCATAATGAAGTTGGACACTTAAGAAAAAAAATCCATAGTGATTTTCCCCGTATGGTAGAATGAAGTTTGCACACAACATCTTCCGAGGGAGGGCAATCACTATGGACTGCCAAGATTATATCACA
>CAVAPH010000027.1:0-21322 GCA_963590455.1 bacterium
CCGCATTGCATTTATTTTTATTTAATTATATCACGCTAAGGCCTCTACTGCGGCTTGGGGGAAGGTGGAGGGGGTGGTGGATTTTATGTCTATTTCGGCGCCGACGGAGACGGACATGTCAACGAGCACGACTTTCATGGTGCCGGTGCAGCTGACAGTTGCCTTGCTGACGCTGCCGTCGGTAAGAGTGAGGCTCACCGTGCCGTATGAAAAGTCTGCATCAAGCTCTGCGGCTTCCGGTGATATGAGCTCAATCAGCTGCTCGACCGTGTCGCCGTCAAAGGATATTGTGTATGTATTGCTCTTGCCGCTGTGCGATGCACTTATATCACCGTCCAGGCAGGCGAGATACACTGCTTTCAGCAGCTTTGCGCTGCCTGCCACACTGCTCTCCTCGGAGCTAACGCCCTTGCCGTTTGCGTTTACGACGCTGTTTCCGTCAGTATACAGCTTGAGCGAATTTTTGCTGACGCAGTAAAGCCGTTTGCCATCAACGACGCGGGTATCAACGCCGAGCGTGGTATCCAGCACAACGGTGCCGCAGTTGGCGCTGAGAGTGACGTCAGTTGAAACAGCCTCGCGCTCACTCAGCTCTGACAGGGCTGCAGCAACGTCGAAAACCTCGTCGGAGATCTCCGTCATGCCGTCCTCACCTTCGGCCGCTGCCTGTGTCACTGCATCTGGAATGGTTATTTCAGTGTCGTAATCGAAGTCATCTATCACGGCATTCACTGTGAACGCGCCGCTGTCCTTGGTAGCTCCGGATACGTTAATCTCTATGCTCTCAGTTTTTCCGTCGGCAACGCTTGTCTCAATGTAGGCCTCATCGATACTGTCGATGCTGCCGTCAAGCGAAGGGCAGAGAGTTTTCAAAAGCTCTGTTGCCTGATCACCGCTAATGCTGACGCGATGAGTATTGTCGTCACTGCTGTACTCAATGTCGGCGTAATACGAGCTTATTGTGGCAATAAGCGATGAGTAATCCGGGAATGACCCGCTCTTGCCGTATGCCCTGCCGTTTTCAAGAATAATCATACCGTTTGAATAATAGACCGGCACGCCTTCTATCTGCGCATAAACGATTTTGTTGTCACCGTCATTTTTAATTGTGAGGGGGACCTGCAGCTCATAGTTTTCCCCACTGAGGTCGGCATCTACGGAGACGTTCATTGAAACGTTGTCTGCATTTTCCACAGCGGATATCATCCGATAAACTGCAATTCCGCCGGTAATTCCGGGTGCAAAATACAGCACTGCGGCGACGGCAATTGCGCAAACCACGAGAACTGCCGCTACTATTATCAATGCCTTTTTCCCGTTTTTCTTCATCGATTTTTTCACCCTTTTTGCTGTTTTTTTACGGCGGTGCGGGCGTTTTGATGTTTTACTCTCGGCTTCTTCGGCTTCGGATTCTGATTCTGATTTCTCGGCATCGTGAGGGGCATTCACGGGCTCGTCATCTTCATATTCGGTGTAATCAGCATCCTCGATGTCTGCGATATCATCATCGTCATCATATCTCGATGTGTGTTTTCTGCCGGTGTGATGCTTTTTCACGATGAAAATAACGGTTAAGACGACTGCGATTAAAACCGCGGCAAGCAGGAGCCACAGCCACCAGAGATTGATCACTGAAACTGCTGCAATATCTGCTTGCGTCCCGTTGACGTCAAAGACAAGATAACTGCCGAACTCCTCGGTATCAGCTCTCACCCAATGTCCGTTTTGCATGACATATATGTCTATGCTTCCGACTGCAACCTCCGGCGGCAGATAGTGCAATGTATGTGTCTGCTGCCCGTCATCGGGAATTGTAACCCGGAGCTGTTCGAGTATGCCCCCGCTGACAGATGTGCTGATTCGCGCAAGCAGCGGAAGCTTGGAGCTCGAATTTTCGTCAACGGCCGCATTGAGTGCAGTGTCAGATTCGGTTGATGATCTCAGTGAAGCCGCTTCGCACTCTAATAATGCATCATTGCCGTAGCTGCCCTCAACGAAGAGGATTGCCCTGCCGTCGCTCCTTGTGCTGTCCGTGTTGATTGCGGAATACTCCAGCTCATATTCTGCCGTAACGACAGTGTCAAAGTGCAGCTTTGTAAGCTCGGTTTTATCCCAGCGTCCGTAATATCCTTCCTTTGCCGGTATTTCAGGGTAAGCATCCGAAGTAAAGGAGTCACCGTAATCGAAGCTAAGCTCCTTTATTGTCTCATTGTCGGCAACGAAGCTGAGCGTAAGCTTCTTAAACTCTGACGGAATTCCGTCGATTTGCAGCATGTTCTTGTAGCTTATCGGCTCTGCCTTGCCAGAAATACTCTTGCCGTCAATTCCCGCAAGCGTATCGGAGACAAAGTAGTTCTCCAAATATTCGCCTGCATCCGAACCGGATATTGCGCCGTAATACTGTTCGGCAGATGCTATTTCCACCATGCTCACGCAGTGCGTCACCGTACTGCCGGAGCCGGTGAGTGCCTCTTCAATGCCGGAGCCGGTGATGCCGCCGACGTACTTGCCGCCG
The DNA here is from genome assembly GCA_963590455.1 of bacterium. GTDB lineage: Bacteria > Bacillota > Clostridia > Oscillospirales > Oscillospiraceae > Limivicinus. The sequence goes on from CAVAPH010000027.1 coordinate 2,516, forward strand.
GAGAGCGTACACTTTGCCCAGTTCGTGCGCAGCGTCGCGCTCGCAAGGCCTGCGATGCCGCCGACATAGTCGCCGCTCTCGCTCTCAACGCTGCCGAAGCCTCTGCAGTCGGTTATCAAGCCGAGATCCATTCTCCCGGTGACACTGCCGACATAGCTGCGGCGGGCCGTAACTGCGGCGTTGTTCGTGCAGCGCTGCAGCACTGCCTTGAGCTCATACTCGCGCTTATATTCCGCAGAGATGTTTGATGTGACATCGTCCTCAGGGTCGTACTCGTATTCTATTGCCATTGCACCGGCAACGCCGCCGATGTTAATATCGCCGCTGACATTTCCGTTGTTTGTGCATATGCTGATCTTTCCGAGGCGCACGAGCTCCGCATCAATGCCGGATGTGTCGCTGAGTATGTCGCCGTCTTCAGTGCCGATGGTGAATATTGCATCGATCATCGTGTTGGACAGCTCGTTGAACTTCTCGTTAATCTCGCGTATGTCATTTGCAACGGCACCTGTCGCACCGGATATTTCGCCGTTGAGTATGCTCAGCTGGCTGCCTATTCCGTTTATCGCCGCTGCAAGACCGCTGAGGTCAGGTGTAGCAATAATTTCAAAGCCGCCGCTGATAGTGCCTCCCGCACTGTAATCATCTTGAATATACGCGTCAATTTGCGGCGTGTCAACATTTATGTCAATGCTTCCGTCACTTTCGCCGGACACATCACCGGAGGCATCACCGCTGCCGCCGATATTGACGCTCACGTTTCCCGCCTCATTTATCGCGTTGCCGACATATCCGCCCATCGCGCCCAGCCTTGATGATACCGCACTGCTGCCGCCCTGCGCATCATCTGCCGCCTTATTTATAAGCGTGCTGAGCTCGTCAAGCTGCTCCTGGAGCTTTGCCATGGTGCTGTTTTCGACGTTGAGCTCCATATACGGCTCCATCTGCCCGACAATGCCGCCGACGTCCTTACGTCCGAAGATCTCGCTGCTGTTGGTGCACGAGGTTATATAGCCGCAGCTTCTGCCGGCAATGCCGCCGACGTTGTAGCCGACATGCTGATATCCGATTATTGCGTCATTGCTGCAGTTGCGGATAATGCCGGAGGAATAACCGGCAATTCCGCCGGTATCGGTGCTTGAGGACACTGTGTCCTGGGTTGCAAGCTTGCTGAGATCAAATGTTGTATCTATGGATATATCCTGCACCGAGATGGTCTTGTCCTCATTTACGGTGTTGACGTACGCAGAGTTACTGCAGGAGGCGATAAGTCCGAGATTGTACCCGACGATACCTCCCGTCATTTTGCTGCCGCTTACGGTGCCGGATGCAGTACAGCCGCGCACGCTTCCTGATATCGTGTTTTCTCCGACTATCGCGCCCGTATTTGTGCTTGCGCTGACGCTGCCGGTAAATGTACAGGAGATAATCGAGCCGCTGTTTATTCCGGCAATACCGCCGGCAGCCTCACCGCTGCCGCTGATGTCTATACTGCCGGTGACGTTCAGGTTTTTGACGCTGCCGCCCTCCTGTATTTCAGCAAACAGGCCGGCCTTAGTGTACTTGCCGGAAATGTCAAGTCCGCTTATGGTATGCCCGCCGCCGTCAAAGCTCCCGCCGAAGCTCGGTATCGGAGTGAAGTCAACTCCGTCAAGCGAGATGTCAGCATCAAGCACAACTTTTATGTTCTGCGACCAGGTATCAAGCGCGCATTTCTCCGCCAGACTCAAGAGATCTTCCGGTGAATCTATATGCATGCTGCCGTCATCTGCTGCGAAGGCAAATGTATTTGAAAAGAGCATGGCAAGGCAGATGAGCAGCAGTGCTGACGTGCGAATTATTTTTTTATTCATCGTCCTGCTCCTCCTCTTCCTCTGCTTCTTTCATATCATCCATTATTTTATCTATATTTTTGTCTGTATCTTTTTTATCCTGATCTCGCTCGTTTTCATCAATGACTGTGCCGGAAATCAGGTTGAGATTTACATCTCCGTCTATAACGGCATACATGCGGCCGCTCACCGTGCCGTTCACCTCACCGTTGACAATGCCGTCAACTCTGACCCTGCCGCTCGTATTCTTTTTCTTCATAACTTTCGGGACGGCAAATGATGTCTTGTCGGCCAGATCACTGCCCATGAGCAATATCTGCGGCAGAACAAACAAAACAAGGAACATCGAGATTATCGTCCCTCGGCCAATGCTCTGTCCGATGCCGACGATTGCCGCCTCAGAGGTCATCTGTCCGATAAGTATACCGGCAAACGTCATAATCGAGCCTGACGTGAGTACAGTCGGGAAGGCGAAATTGAGCGATTCTATTATGGCCTCCCTGTGCGGCATTTTGTCTTTCAGCTCCAGATAGCGCGTAGCGGTGACGATAGCGTAGTCGATATTTGCGCCCATCTGAATTGAGCTGACGACAAGATAGCTCATAAAGAACAATCCCGTTCCCGTAAATGCCGGTATGGCGAAGTTAATCCATATACTGCCCTGAATAACCAGTATGAGCATTATCGGCATACCGACGGACATGAATGTAAAGAGCAGAACCACAAGCACTATGAGTATGGACACTACGCTGACAACGGTGTTATCCGTGGCAAACGATTTCTTGAAGTCGTACTCATTTGTGGAGTTTCCGGCGACATACACGCTGCCGTCCGGATAATATTTTTGCGCCGTTGAACGGATCGTGTCTATAAACTCATATGTCTCATCGCCGCTCTCGGGCAGCGTGAGATAAATCAGCATACGGTCATAGTCTTCGCCGCTGAGCTGTGCCTTTGCGCTCTCCATCTGACTTTTTGCATCGCTGAGCATTTCCGTCTGATCCGCATCGAGCGTGACAAGACCTGCATCAACCTGTTTGCATACAAAGAGGAACATATCTATAAGCGGAACCTTGTAAGAAGCGATATTTCCTACAAGCTTTCCGTAATCGGCATCCTCTGCGGCATAAGCGGCATAGATAAGCTGCGCGACTTCATAATCGAGTCCGGATACCTCCGCAAACTGTCTCGGTGTCAGCTTATCCGCCAGCATGTAACCGTCCATCGCCTCTACATTGGCAAGTCCCATGGTGTAGTCCACCTCATCATAGCTCTCAAGCTCTTCGAGGAGCTGTGCCTCTTTTTCATAATCACCTGCCGGGACAACAAGGGCAAGCATATTCGATGACGTGAAGTTCTCCGCAATCATGTTGTCGGCAATCTGGCTCTCATTCAGGCGCGGAGTTGTAAGCGAGCTGTAGCCGTATGCATAGGGGCATTTCCCTGAAAAGTACATGCCCAGCAGCGCGACTGCTATAAACACAATCGGCACAACATGCCGCGTCGCGTAGTCGATTTTACCGACAAATGAAATTTTCGGTATGAAATCCTTATGGCGTGTTTTTTCTATAAGCGGTCCGAAAAGCACCAGAAGCCCGGGCATAAGTATAAACACGCTCAGCAGTGCGTAGATTATGGATTTTATCAGACATATACCCATGTCCGCACCGATTTTAAATTGCATGAACAGCATGGCCGCAAGGCCGCCGACAGTTGTAAGCGAGCTTGCGCTGATCTCAACTATGGATTTGGCAAGCGCGGTTATGGCCGCCTCGCGTATGGGCATGGTCTCATGCTGCTCCTTAAAATGATTGCAGAGTATGACCGCATAGTCAAGCGAGAGCGCAAGCTGGAGTATACTTGTAACTGAATTTGAAACGAATGATATCTTTCCAAGCAGGAAATTACTGCCCTGATTGAGCAGCATAGCCGCGACAAACGTGAGCAGCAGCACCGGCACTTCCCCGTAGGTCTGTGTCGTTATCAGCAGCACAATGACAACTATCACCGCCACATACACCATTATGACGCTGACCTCGGCATCAATAGTATCCTGCAGCGTGTTGCCGAGCTCAGTAGACACGTAGAGATCGTAGTCCGCCAGCAGTGTTTTGACGCTTTCGAGTGCCGTCAGACATTCATCATCGTTTTCATCATAGTCAAATGTCACGGAAAAGAGAGCGGATGCATGGTTATAATGGTCCGTCGTCCTGTCAAAATCAACGCTCTGCACACCCTTGAGGTCAACAAGCTCATCATACAGCTCTGACGCTTCGTCATATGATATGTTTGCAACCATCACCTCAGCCGTGCCGTAGGTTGTAAACTGCTCTTCCATCAGATTGAGCGCTATCTTTGTCTCCGCATCGTCCGGCAAATACGTCGTAAGATCACTTTCGACTTCGACCCAGTTGCGTGAGAAAAGCGAAAAAATCAGTGCGACTGCTATGATGAGGAAAAACAGATTGCGCTTGTCAACAATAAACGTCGCAAGGCGTATCATAAAGCCGTGATCATTTTTCGTTTCGTTTTGCATCTGCACACTCCCTTTAGATTTCCTGATAAAATGCTTTTTATATGCTCAAAATCACAGTGAGATATTTCCCCTGAGTTCCATCGGCTTGTGCCTTGGCGCATACGCCGTGCCTGAAACCGTGCCATCCTCGGCCACTGCCGCCTCTATACTGACCTCCAGTATGCCGAAGGGCAGCTTCGGAGATGCCTGAGCCTTGAAGTCACTGCCGTTTCTGACGCAGTTCTTCATTTCGGCCTCAATGCCCATCAGCTTGACGCTGCCGTGAAAATCCGTGCCCTCGTCTATAGTCAGGCCGCCTTTGAGCTTTACCCAGCCCATGGGGGATTTGATTTCCATATCGATTTTATAAACGTCTCCGCAATTGAATTCCATTTTTATGTACCTCTTTAAATTAAATAAATATTATATATTTCCGGGTAAGTTAATCAGTGCCCGCGCATTATCCGTAAACATAAGCTGCTTTTGCCTCTCGGTGAGCTTTTCGGTTTCTTCAAGCGCCTCAGCCTGACCGACGCAGGCGGTAATGTCCGTATACGGTGTGTCGCTGCCGTAAAGCAGATGCGTCTCATCCACGTTGCGCAGCAGCATTTCAAGCTGCTTGCGCTCAGAAAAACCGGCAACGTCATAATAGACATGTGCCATATCCTCCATGATATCAGCGCGGCGATCCGGATCGGCAAAGCGAAGCATCAGCGCAAAGCTCTCAAATCTGTCGGCAAGTATCGGCAAAAATGCGCCCGCGTGCGGAATTACCCATTTTATATCCGGGAATCTCGTGAACGTATCGTTCTGCACCATGTTGATAAATGTCCTTGTAGTCTCCGTAAAGTACTCAAAGGCGGGAAGCGGGATCTCCTCGTTGACATTCTGGATAACAATCGCAGGGCTTGTCGGATGCATGATGACAAGCGTCTTTCTCGCGTTCAACTCCTCCATCAGCTCGTCAAGTCTTCTGTCGCCCAGGTATACTCCGCCGTAGTTTGTCACAAGGCCGACACCTGCGGCACCAAGCTCGTCAAGGGCGCGGCGCGCTTCAAATATACTGCTGTGCACATGCGGGAGAGGCAGCGTCGCCATAAAGCCGAGCTTTCCGCCGGAGCGGGCGACTATCTCGGCACCCTCTTCGTTTATTTTTGCGGCGAGTGTGCGAGAGCGGAACTTGTCGCCGGTATATATGCTTGGCGAGGACAATGTGAGCAGCGCATAGCTGATCCCCAGTTCATCCATAGCCTCGTATTGCCACTGCTCATCCCATTCCGGTGTAGGGAAGCCATCCGGGCAGTAAAGATTCTCATCCTCGAGGAACTTTTTGTATGCATCAGGAAGATAATGCGCCTGAAAATCTATTTTATTATTAAATCTCATGTCTTTCTCCTTTCTTCCTAATGGTTTAAATTAGTTTGCAGCGTGTAAAAAAACAAGGGTCAAACCATGGTACAAAGTCAGAAATCTGACATCAGAACATGATTTGACCGAGATTGCCTATATGTGATATAATGCTTTTAACAAATCATGATTCAGCGGCGGTGAAGTCATGGAGAAACGCACTTACTCAACATCCGAACAGACAAAACATGCTCTTGCAGAGGCTCTCAAGACACTTATGGCGCAAAAGCCCTTTGACAAGATAACAATACACGAGCTGACCGAGCTTTCGGGTATTCGCAGGCAGCATTTTTATTATCATTTTGAGGACGTATACGATCTGCTGCGCTGGATGTTTCAGGAGGAGGCAGTGTCTCTCCTGCATAAGCATGACGGTGCACTGCTCTGGCAGGACGGATTGCTGCAGGTCTTCAGATATGTTGAAGCCAACCGCGCCGTGTGTCTTTGTGCGCTCAACTCCGTCGGCCGCGATTGTCTGAAGCGCTTTTTCGAGAATGATATCTATTCGTTAATCCACCACGCCGTTGAGGAGATCGGCAAGGATATAGGCGTTATAGGTGCGCCGAACTCGCACCCGGATGTTGACCTGATGACGCATTATTACGTTGTTGCCGTAGCCGGGATGCTGGAAAGCTGGCTGACCGGCGAGATAGATAATTCACCGGAGGAAATCGTCGCGTTTATAAACCAGATTATCACCGATCATACCTGCGGCGCAAAAATGAGAGTGGATTTGGCAAAATAATTATATACAGGCACACTCCTTCAAAAAATTCAAAGAAGCAGTTGACGCGGTTCGGAGTTTATGCTAATATACCATTGCTTTAAGTTGGTCCCGTGAGGCCATCAAGGAACAGCATATTGTCGCCGGTGGTTTGTTCGGGCTTGTTATGCCCGCTGCTGCATCGGTCTCTTTCGGTCTGCTTTCTTTGATGGGGAAGCAGCTTTTTTGTAGGAGGAGTCGGTATGCCGTTTAACATTTGCAATTGCGATGAAAGATGGAGAAATATTCTCGATCGTATTGCCGATAAAACCGAATATGTAATATTGCCCGGTCTCACAGATGTTCATGTTCATCTGCGAGAGCCGGGTTTTTCTTATAAAGAGACGATATATACCGGCAGCAGAGCCTGTGCGCACGGCGGATTCAGCGCTGTGTGTGCAATGCCTAACTTAAAGCCCTGCCCCGACTGTATAGAAAACTTGAATAAAGAGCTTGAGCTTATCAGGCGCGATTCCGTGATGCGCGTTCTGCCCTACGGCACGATAACCAGGGGCGAACTTGGTGAAGAGCTCTCGGACATGGAGGCGCTCGCGCCGTATGTCGTCGCTTTTTCCGACGACGGTCACGGGGTACAAAATGATGCCATGATGCGCGAGGCCATGCGCAGGGCAAAAGCGCTGGGCAAGCTGATAGTCGCCCACTGTGAAGACAACTCGCTCCTGCACGGCGGATACATCCACGACGGCGAGTACGCCCGCGCACATGGTCATCGCGGGATCAGCTCGGAATCAGAATGGCGGCAGATTGAGCGCGACATATCGCTCGCCCGCGAAACAGGCTGCGGCTATCACGTGTGCCACATATCCACGAAAGAAAGTGTCGAGCTTATCCGTCAGGCAAAGCGCGAGGGCGTCAACGTAAGCTGCGAAACCGCACCGCACTATCTTCTCATGGACGAGAGCTTTCTGCAGGAGGACGGACGTTTTAAGATGAATCCCCCGCTGCGCGGCAAGGCAGACCGTCAGGCACTTATTGACGGCATATGCGACGGCACGATAGACATGATTATCACCGATCATGCCCCGCATTCCGCGGAGGAAAAGAGCCGCGGACTTGAGAAAAGCGCGATGGGCGTTGTCGGCATAGAGACATCATTCCCACTGATGTATACCTATCTTGTGAAGCCCGGCATCATATCGCTCGAAAAGCTGTTGGAGCTTATGCACTACAATCCGTGCCGCCGCTTTAATATAGACAGCGGCAATGATTTCACGCTTTTTGACCTGAATGCGGAGTACGCCATAAATTCACAAGACTTTCTGTCCATGGGCAAAAGCACACCGTTCGAGGGCTGGCAGGTAAACGGGCGCTGCCTCATGACGGTATCGGATAACCGCCTCGCATATCTCGCACCGGAGTTTGGAGAATACGCAGGATGAAACAGGGCATATTTGAAATAAAAGAGAACACACCGATAGCAGAAAACACGCTGCGCATGCGTCTGTCCGGTGACGCATCGGAGATCGCACGTCCGGGGCAGTTCGTAAATATACAGATCAACGGCGCGTTCCTGCGCCGCCCGCTCTCCGTCTGCCATGCATCTCGGGACGAGCTGACGGTCATATATCGTGTGGCCGGCAAGGGGACGGAAAAACTCGCCTTGAAGCTTCCCGGCGACAGGCTCGATATCCTGACGGGGCTCGGCAACGGATTCGACCTCTCGCTCTCCGGTAATCATCCGCTGCTCATAGGCGGCGGTACAGGCGTCTCTCCGATGTATTGGCTCGCAAAGGAGCTGATACGTCAGGGAAAATCAGTAAAAGTAATACTCGGCTTTGCGAAGGCCTCCGAGGTGTTTTACGAGGCTGAGTTTCAGAATCTCGGTGCCGAGGTCAGCGTGACAACGGAAGACGGCTCGTACGGGGTGCGCGGCTATGTGACAGCGGCTATGGCAGATGCTGATTACACGTATTTTTACGCCTGCGGTCCTGAGGCAATGCTGAAGGCCGTGTGCAGCGCAGCGCCGACCTCCGGTCAGATGAGCTTCAGTGCCAGAATGGGCTGCGGCTTCGGCGCATGCATGGGCTGCACCTGCAAGACAATCGCCGGAAACAAACGCATCTGCCGCGATGGCCCCGTAATGAAGAAGGAGGAAATACTGTGGGAAGACTGAGCGTAGATCTGTGCGGGATTGAGCTTGATAACCCGATAATCCCCGCCTCCGGAACCTTCGGCTACGGTTATGAGTTTGCGGAGTTATATGATATAAACTGTCTGGGTACATTTTCATTCAAGGGCACAACCCGTGAAGCGCGGCTCGGCAATCCTCTCCCTCGCATTGCTGAAGCTGCCGGCGGCATGATAAATGCAGTCGGGCTTCAGAATCCGGGCGTTGACCGCGTTATAAGCGAAGAGCTTCCGAAGCTCAGGGCATGCTTTCATAAGCCGGTAATTGCAAACATCAGCGGCTTTTCCGTTGAGGAGTATGCAGAGGTCTGCGAGAAGCTGGACAATGTCGATATGGTCGGCTGGCTTGAGGTAAACATCAGCTGTCCGAACGTACACGGCGGCGGAATGAGCTTCGGCACCGATCCGAAAGCCGCGGCAGAGGTGACAAAGGCCGTAAAGTGCTGCACCCATAAGCCCGTAATCATGAAGCTCTCCCCCAACGTCACCGATATAGTATCAATTGCGAAGGCCTGTGAGGACGCAGGCGCAGATGCGGTAAGCCTCATCAACACGCTGATGTCAATGCGCATAGACCTGAACACACGCAGGCCGCTGCTCGCAAATATAACCGGCGGGCTGTCCGGCAGCGCCGTATTCCCGGTTGCGCTGCGCATGGTATATCAGACAGCAAAAGCGCTCTCTATCCCCGTAATCGGTTTGGGCGGCGTTTCGAGTGCGGAGGACGTGCTTGAGATGATGATGGCAGGTGCGGCGGCGGTTGAAATCGGAGCTGCGAATCTGAGAGAGCCGTATATCTGCAAGACAATTATAGATAATCTTCCCTCCGTCATGGATAAGTACGGAATTAAAAATATTAAAGACATTATAGGAGAAGCACTATGAACAGAGACGTAATCGTGGCCTGCGATTTTGCAAGTGCCGAAGCAACCTACGCATTTCTCGACCGTTTTACAGGGAAAAAGCCCTTCGTTAAAATCGGCATGGAGCTCTATTACTCTGCCGGTCCCGAGATAGTCCGCGAAATTAAGCGCCGCGGCCACAAGATTTTTCTTGATCTGAAGCTGCATGACATTCCCAACACCGTAAAAAAGGCCATGGCTGTGCTCTCCGGTCTTGACGTTGACATAGTAAATCTCCATGCGGCAGGCGGTTCGGACATGATGCGTGCAGCAATAGAGGGTCTCACCAGAGCGGACGGCAGCCGCCCGAAGCTCATAGCCGTCACAATGCTGACATCTATTGACCAGCAGCGCATGAATAATGAGCTGCTCATAGACGGCGAGCTCAATGATATCGTCATGCGTTACGCCATGAACGCAAAAAATGCCGGGCTTGACGGCGTTGTCTGCTCCCCGCTCGAAGCCGGAAAGGTTCACGAGTTCTGCGGCAGTGACTTTCTGACGGTTACTCCCGGAATCCGCTTTGCCGAGGGTGCACAGGGCGATCAGCAGAGAGTGACCACCCCCGCCAAGGCAAAAATCATAGGATCTGATCTTATCGTAGTCGGCCGTCCGATAACCGCATCCGACGACCCCGTTGCGGCATATGAGAAATGCCTTAAAGATTTTGCGGAATAAAGCACAAGGAGAATTAGCATGGAAAAATTAATTGCAAAGGATCTTCTGTCCATCGGTGCCGTCTTTTTCAGACCTGATGAGCCCTTCACCTGGGCCAGCGGCATCAAGAGCCCTGTCTACTGCGATAACCGCCTGACGCTGACCGCACCCGCCGTGCGCAACGATGTAGAAAACGGTCTTGCCGAGCTGATCAAGACAAATTACCCTGATGCCGAGGTTCTCATGGGCACTTCTACCGCCGGTATCGCACATGCTGCAATCACCGCGCACCTTCTCGGCATGCCGATGGGCTACGTCAGAAGCGGTGCAAAGGATCACGGCCGCCAGAATCAGATAGAGGGCAAGCTTGAAAAGGGTCAGAAGGTTGTTGTTGTAGAGGATCTCATCTCCACCGGCGGCAGCGTAATTGAGGTCGTAAACGTTCTGCGTGAGGCCGGTGCTGATGTTCTCGGAGTCGTGAGCATCTTCACATACGGCATGAAGAAAGGCCTTGAACGCCTTGCCGAAGCCAATGTAAAAAACATCTCCCTGACCAATTTCGACGTAATAGCAAAGGTTGCCTCCGAAGAAGGATATATAAAGCCTGAGGACGTAGAAAGACTCATCGCCTTCCGCAACAATCCCTCCGACGAGAGCTGGATAAACAACAAATAAAGCCTTCCCCATACTGCAACGAACAACGGCGGATGAAGATAAAAACTCTTTTGAGTGTGTTTTAGAATTTTTGCTGGAAGCATAGATTGAAACTTTCTCCCGCCGCGCAGCGGCGGAAGATGGCAAGAACTTTTTTGGATGCTTTTTAGAATTCATATAGGAGGAGCATGATAATGAGAAATCTCATAGACATAATGGAGCTTTCCGTTGAAGAAATCGATGAGCTTATCGACAGGGCCCTTGATATTATCGCCGACCCCGACAAGTATGCCGAATGCTGCAAGCGCAAAAAGCTCGCAACTCTGTTTTTTGAGCCCTCAACCCGTACACGCTTAAGCTTCGAGGCGGCGATGTACGAGCTCGGCGGAAACGTCATCGGCTTTGCAGGTGCCGACTCAAGCTCGGCCTCAAAGGGCGAAAGCGTTGCAGATACCGCGCGTGCCGTCGGCTGCTACGCCGATATCATTGCCATGCGCCACCCCAAGGAGGGCGCTCCGATTGTCGCCGCAAGGACGGCGGGCGTCCCCGTAATCAACGCGGGCGACGGCGGACACAACCACCCCACGCAGACACTCGCCGACCTGCTGACCATTTACCGTGAAAAAGGGCGCCTCGACAACATGACCATCGGTCTGTGCGGTGACCTGAAGTTTGGCCGTACCGTCCACTCGCTTATCTCCGCCATGTCGAGATATGAGGGCATTAAATTTGTGCTCATTTCTCCGGAGGAGCTGCGTGTGCCGCGGTATATCATAACAGACGTACTGGAGGAGAAGATCCCGTATGAGGAAGTAAGCGATCTGGAAGCCGCTATCCCCGGGCTCGACGTGCTGTACATGACAAGAGTGCAGAGAGAGCGCTTCTTCAACGAGGCCGACTATCTGCGTTTGAAGGACAGCTACATACTCACGCCGGACAAGCTCACAAAGGCTAAGAGCGATCTCTCCATACTCCATCCCCTGCCCCGTGTAAACGAGATTTCCGTAGCGGTAGACAACGACCCGCGTGCCTGTTACTTCAAGCAGGTACTCAACGGCAAATATATGCGCATGGCGCTCATTCTTAAGCTTTTGGAGGTGCAGATATGATAATCGGACAGATTAAAGACGGCATAGTTCTCGACCACATCACTGCCGGAAAGAGCAGCGAGATTTACACGCTTCTCGGTCTCGACAAGCTCAAGTGCACAGTTGCGACAATTCAGAATGCAGAGAGCGAAAAAATGGGCAAGAAAGATATTATCAAGATCGGCCAGACCATGGATATCGACCTCGATATTCTCGGATATATTGACCCCGGCATAACGGTGAATATAATCCGCGACGGCAAGCTTATAAAGCGTGAGCATCTCTCACTCCCGGAAAAAATTACCGGGCTGCTCAAATGCAAGAACCCGCGCTGCATAACCTCCTGCGAACAGGAGCTTGAGCAGGAATTCCGACTTGTAAACCGTGAAAAGAAAATATACCGCTGCATCTACTGTGAAAGCGAAGCACCAAAATATCTGACTTGAGGAGTTTAGAATGAAAAGGACAGACATAAAGAAAATACTCATCATCGGTTCCGGCCCTATTGTAATCGGCCAGGCGGCAGAGTTTGACTATGCCGGTACACAGGCCTGCCTTGCTTTGAAAGAAGAGGGCTATGAGGTCATCCTCGTAAACTCCAACCCCGCCACGATTATGACTGACACATCCATTGCCGACAAGGTCTACATGGAACCGCTGACACTCGAATACGTGGCCAAAATCATCCGCTATGAGCGCCCGGACGCCATTGTTCCCGGCATCGGCGGTCAGACCGGTCTGAACCTCGCAATGCAGCTTGAGAAGAAAGGCGTTCTGCGCGAGTGCAATGTACAGCTTCTGGGCACAAGCAGCGAGAGCATTGAGCGTGCTGAGGACAGAGAGCTCTTCAAAGAGATGTGCCAGTCAATCGGCGAGCCTGTCATCCCCTCCGAGATCACATACAATCTTGAGGAGGCCAAGGCGGCAGCTCTTAGAATCGGCTACCCTGTCGTGCTGCGCCCCGCTTTCACTCTCGGCGGCACCGGCGGCGGCTTTGCCAACAACGAGGAGGAGCTTGACGAGCTCGGCCCGAATGCATTTGCCCTCTCTCCTGTCCATGAGGTTCTCATTGAAAAGAGTGTAAAGGGCTATAAAGAAATCGAGTTTGAGGTTATGCGCGACAGTGCGGATCATGCGATAACCATATGCGGCATGGAAAATGTTGATCCCGTCGGCGTCCACACGGGCGACTCAATCGTCGTTGCGCCTATTCTCTCGCTCTCTGATGCCGATTTGAAGATGCTCAACGACAGCGCAATTAAGATTATACGCGAGCTCAAGATAGCCGGCGGTTGCAACGTGCAGTTTGCACTTGATCCTGAGTCGAGCAAATATTATCTCATTGAGGTCAACCCGCGCGTATCCCGCTCCTCTGCTCTCGCTTCCAAGGCCAGCGGATACCCCATCGCAAGAGTGACGGCGAAGATTGCAGTCGGCATGCTGCTCGAAGAAATTCCCGTTGCCGGCGGTACTGCTGCAATTGAACCGAGCCTTGATTACATTGTTGCAAAGTTCCCGCGTTTCCCCTTTGACAAGTTCAACACCGTACCCAACGTTCTCGGCACACAGATGAAGGCGACCGGCGAGGTTATGGGCATAGGCGCCACTCTTGAGGAGTGCTTCCTCAAATCCGTACGCTCTCTTGAAATCGGCGTCTGCCATTTCCGTCTGAAAAAGTTTGATACACTCGAGAGTGACGCTATTCTGCGCTATCTTGAGGTCTTCCACGATGATAATATATTCGGCATAGCGGAGCTTCTCCGCCGCGGCGAAAGCGTAGACACTCTCCACCGCGTAACGATGATAACAGAGTGCTTCCTGGAGTCACTCAAGAAGATCATCGACATGGAGTCCGTTATCAGCGAGAACGCGCTGAGCATTCCCGTTCTGCGTGATGCCAAGCGCATCGGCTTCTCGGACAAGTACATAGCAGCACTTTGGAACGTGTCCGAAACTGAGGTCTACAAGCTGCGCAAGGAAAACGGAATCACTCCGATCTTCCGCATGGTGGACACTCTTCATACCGGCAAATATATTGCCTATCTCTACTCCTCGTATACGGGCAGCAATGAATCCCGCCTCTCCGACAAGAAGAAGGTCGTTGTTCTCGGTGCAGGCCCCATACGTATCGGTCAGGGTGTTGAGTTCGACTACTCAACCGTTCACGCCGTGCAGACAATCCGCCGCGCAGGCTATGAGGCAATCATAGTAAATAATAACCCTGAGACCGTTTCCACCGACTATACTACGTCTGACAAACTCTATTTTGAGCCGCTCACCACTGAGGACGTCATGGCCATCATCGACTTTGAGCAGCCGGACGGCGTTATAGCAACCCTCGGCGGCCAGACTGCCATCAACCTTGCGCAGCCTCTTTCAGACCGCGGTGTAAAAATAATCGGTACCGACTGCGATGCCATAGAGCGCGCTGAAAACCGCAAGAGCTTTGAAAAAGTACTTGAGGATCTCAACATCCCGCAGCCGCGCGGATATGCTGTCACAAATATTGAGGACGGCATAAAGGTTGCAAATGATGTCGGTTATCCCGTGCTTGTACGTCCGAGCTTTGTTCTCGGCGGCCGTGCAATGGAGCTCGTTGCAAACGATGAGATGCTCCGCCATTATCTGAAAACTGCCGTTGAGGTCGATGCGGACAAGCCTGTGCTGGTTGACCACTACATTCAGGGCAAAGAGGTCGAGGTTGACGCAATCTGTGACGGATACGATGTCTTTGTACCCGGTATTATGGAGCTTGTTGAGCGCACCGGTGTCCATTCCGGTGACTCCATCAGCGTATATCCCTCGTATTCCATTTCCGATAAAGTAAAGGGCATTATTCTGCAGTACACGAAGAAAATTGGCCTTGCAATCGGCATAGTCGGCCTTTTCAACATTCAGTTCATCGTTGACAGTCACGACGACGTTTATATTATAGAAGTCAACCCGCGTTCATCGCGCACCGTTCCCTTCCTCTCCAAGGCTACCGGCTTCTCTCTTGCAGACATCGCAACCGAGGTAATTCTGGGCAAGAGCCTTAAGGAGCAGGGCATTTTCGGAATATATCCGGATGAAAAGAAGTGCCACTACGTAAAGGTTCCCGTATTCTCCTCCAACAAGATAAAGGGTCTTGACGTCTATCTCTCCCCGGAAATGAAGTCCACCGGTGAGGCCATCGGTTATGACCGCTCACTTTCACGCGCGATGTTCAAGGCGTTGACGGCTTCGGGAATGAAGCTGCAGAATTACGGAACTGTCGTGGTAACTCTTGCCGATGAGGACAAGGAAGAGGCTCTCCCCATCGTTCGCAGCTTCTACAACATGGGTTTTAATATTGCCGCCACGGCAGGCACGGCAAACTTCCTGAAGAAAAACGGCATCCGCACCCATACGCTCGGCAAGATCTCCGAGGGCAGCACCGAGATCCTCGACTTTATACGCTCCGGATTTGTAAGCTACGTGATCAACACCCGTTCCGTAAGCTCCGGTATACACAGCGAGGATGGTGCCGAGATACGCCGCTGCGCCACGGAAAACGGCGTCACAATCTTCACCTCTCTTGACACGGTCAGGATCGTGACGGAGGTTCTGGAGGAGATGACCATATCCGTCTCCACGATAGATTCCTGTCACTGATTAATAATCAGTAATTAAAAATTTGTGCCGCTGCAAAAAAGCAGCGGCACGTTTTATGCGTGCATAATCGGAATGATTGACTAACGGGAGAAAATATAGTATTCTTATAGGCGCATTTTCTGTTAATCCGGGAGGGTGATTTTTTGAGTAAAACTGCAACGGTTCTGACCAAGGTTGAAAAGAACCGGGTATTACTGTACGTCATCGCCGCAATATTATCCGTCGGCTTCGGGATATTTACCATTCTTACCGCCGAAAAGGTGAATGTATATTATCCCGTTGAAACCGCCGTTATTTTCGGCGCATTATATTTTCTGGCGCAGGCTCTGCTGATATCCCGCAAGCGTTTTGACGCACTGTCACTGTTTATCGGTGCAGCCTGCCTTGCATGTGTAATATTCTCGCGCGTGTGCCTGCTGTATTTTGAATCAAGGGATTTCACGGCATTTCTCGAAGACTGGGTAAAAAAGCTCGCCGCCCTTTCGGTAAAGGACGCACTCGTCACGCCGATAGGCAACTACAACATGCCGTATCTCTATTTTCTGCTGATCTTCTCAAGGCTTGATATTGCGCCGATAATCACCATCAAGACGCTCTCATGTCTGTTTGATGTGCTTCTTGCCTTCTACGTGATGAAGACAGTTGCGCTCACCACGGAAGACCGCAGGCTGCAGCTGAGCGCGTTTATCGTCACGCTCGCAATCCCCTCGGTTCTCATGAACAGTGCACAATGGGCGCAGTGCGATTCTATCTACGTGTGCTTTTGCGTTATCTCGCTATACGCTGCGGTAAAGGGCGATGGACGGCTGTGCGCTATCGCATGGGCGCTGGCATTCTGCTTCAAGCTGCAGGCCATATTTATTCTTCCGGCACTGCTTGTCGCTCTGGTAATGGGTCAGGTCAAGCTCAAGCATCTGCTGTGGGTACCGATAGTGTTCTTCGCATCTCTCATCCCCGCACTTGCAGCCGGGCGCAGCCTGCCTGACTGTCTGAGCGTATACGTCAATCAGACGCAGCAGTACCCGTACTTCTACTCGAATGCGCCGACGGTCTGGCGCTTCTTCAATGGTCTTGACTTTGAAGGCTACAGCAACGTAACGGTATTTCTCGCCGGAACTGCAGCTCTGCTGTTCATCTATTTCTGCCTGACGGGCTTTAAGACATTTACACCGCAGCTTCTGATAAGGCTGTCCTTTATTTCCTCTATGCTTATTCCCTACATTCTGCCGCGTATGCATGAGCGCTATTTTTACATGGCAGATATAATGAGCTTCATATACTTCATGACAAATCGCAAAAAATGGTACATTCCTGTGTCTGTAATACTCTCGTCCGTTGTCGGCTATGTCTATTATTTTACGTATGCCGAAGAAGGCTATGGAGTAGAAATATTCGACCAGAGATATATCGCCGTGATTTTTCTTGTCATACTTGCAACTGAACTGAAGGAGCTCTTCTCATCCTACTGGCATAAAACACCGGACACAATTCCGGTTGAATGATCTGAGAAATGCAAAATCCGCACCCCCTGTAATTTCTACAGAGGGTGCGGATTTTATATGCTTTGCAGCTTTAACCAAATTACTTGGTTGCGTTCTTTGCCATGTCGCAGAGTGCGGTGAAGGCTGCGGGATCGTGGATAGCGGTCTCGGAAAGCATCTTGCGGTTCATATCGACACCGGCGAGCTTGAGGCCGTGCATGAAGGTAGAGTAGTTCATACCGTTCATCTTGCAGCCTGCGCTGATACGGGTGATCCAGAGTGCACGGAAGTCTCTCTTCTTCTGCTTGCGGCCGACGTAAGCATAACGACCGGACTTCATGAGCTGCTGGTTAGCCATCTTATAGTGACGGGACTTGTTGCCCCAATAACCCTTTGCAAGACCAAGAACCTTATTTCTGT
The DNA here is from genome assembly GCA_963590455.1 of bacterium. Lineage (GTDB taxonomy): Bacteria > Bacillota > Clostridia > Oscillospirales > Oscillospiraceae > Limivicinus. Next base: position 20,016 of record CAVAPH010000027.1, read on the forward strand.
GCTTGCGGGTCATCATTGCGCCTTTAACTCTTGCCATTTATTATATCCTCCTATGTGTTAGCGTCTGCCCTTATTTGTAAGGGATCATTTTCTTGATAGTTGCTTCGTTGGTGACGTCTGCATAAGCCTCAGAGCGCAGACGGCGGCAGCGCTTGGTGTCCTTCTTGGTGAGGATATGGCTCTTGAAAGCGTGTGCGCGCTTTACTTTACCGGATTTGGTGAGATTGAATCTCTTCTTAGCACCGCTATGGGTCTTCAGTTTGGGCATGATAATTTCTCCTTCCGTAACTGGGTTAATACAGGGAATACTCCTGCTGTATACTGTTTTTTATTCCTCAGTCTTCTGAGGGGCTTCCTCCGTCTTCGGCGTCTTGGGCTTGGCAGGCTTCTTTGCGGGAGTCTGCGGCTTGGGAGAGAGGAAAATGGACATGCTGCGTCCTTCAAGCTTGGGCTGCTTGTCAAGGTTTGCAACGTCCGCACACTTTGCGGCGAAATCACGCAGCAGCTCTTCGCCGATCTCGGTATGAGCCATCTCACGGCCGCGGAAACGAACCGATGCCTTGACTCTGTCACCGTCTGAGAGGAACTTCTGAGCGTTCTTGAGCTTGGTGTTGAAGTCATTGGTGTCGATACCCGGAGACATACGAATCTCCTTGATTTCAATGACCCGCTGATTCTTCTTTGCTTCCTTCTCCTTTTTGGTCTGTTCAAAACGGAACTTGCCGTAGTCCATAATGCGGCAGACGGGTGGATTGGAACCCGGAGCGATCTTTACCAGGTCAAGCTCATGCTCTACTGCGATCTCGAGAGCCTTCTGCGCGGACATAATGCCCAACTGCTCGCCCTCCGGACCTATTAGACGGACTTCCCTGTCAAGGATCTCCTCGTTGATTTGATGAACAGCGTTTGCGATCTGAAACACCTCCGGTAAACAACACAAAATACAAAATCTAATAACAAAAACGCGGATGCATAGCATCCGCGCATAAAAACACTCTAAATTTCCTTCCGGAAAAGTGTCCTTATTAACCACAGCCAGCTTTGTGCTGCCGGGTGAGGCAGGTGGATGCCATACCTTCTTTGTTTTAGCCTTGTTATTATAAGTTCTCTTTTCTTGATTGTCAAGCTTTTTCCGACGATTTTTTATCTTTTGAAAGAAGTAATATTTAATGCGGTTGATTGCATAATGAAGTTGGACACTTAAGAAAAAAAATCCATAGTGATTTTCCCCGTATGGTAGAATGAAGTTTGCACACAACATCTTCCGAGGGAGGGCAATCACTATGGACTGCCAAGATTATATCACA
>CAVAPH010000028.1:0-21121 GCA_963590455.1 bacterium
GGAAAATCACTATGGATTTTTTTCTTAAGTGTCCAACTTCATTATGCAATCAACCAATTTATATTATTACTGCCGCAGATGCGTAAAATATCTGCGGCAGTAATATTATTATTCGTCAAGCTTGAGGACTGCAAGGAAGGCCTCGGTCGGTATCTGGACGGTGCCGAGCTGGCGCATCTTCTTTTTGCCCTCTTTCTGTTTTTCGAGCAGCTTCTTCTTACGCGTGATATCGCCGCCGTAGCACTTGGCGAGAACGTCCTTGCGCATGGCCTTGACGGTTTCGCGCGCGATAATCTTTCCGCCGATAGCCGCCTGTATAGGCACCTCGAAGAGCTGGCGCGGGATATTATCCTTGAGCTTTTCGCAGAGCTTGCGGGCGCGGCCGTATGCCTTGTCGCGGTGCGCAATGAAGCTGAGCGCGTCGACCTGATCGCCGTTGAGCAGCATGTCGACCTTCACGAGATCGCTGGGTTTGTACTCGCTGAGCTCATAGTCGAGAGAAGCGTAGCCCTTGGTGCGCGCCTTGAGCGTATCAAAGAAGTCGTATATTATCTCGTTGAGCGGCATTTCATAGTGCAGCTCCACAAGGCGTGTGTCGAGATACTGCATGTTTTTATACTCGCCGCGCCTGTCCTGACAGAGGGGCATGATGTTGCCGACAAACTCGTTCGGCGTAATAATCGACACCTTTACAAACGGCTCGTGCGACTCCGCAATGGAAGCCGGATCGGGATAATTATGCGGGTTATCAACCATGACAACGCTGCCGTCGGTCTTGATTACTTTATATATAACAGAGGGCAGAGTCGTGACGAGCTCAAGATCAAACTCGCGCTCAAGTCTCTCCTGTATAATCTCCATGTGCAGCATGCCGAGGAAGCCGCATCTGAAGCCGAAGCCCAGCGCGACGGAGCTCTCCGGCTCGTAGGAGAGTGATGCGTCATTCAGCTTGAGCTTTTCCAGCGCGTCGCGGAGATCCGGATATTTTGAGCCGTCCTCCGTATATATGCCGCAGTAGACCATCGGGCGTGCGGGACGGTAGCCGGGCAGCTCTTCCGCCGTGGGGTGTACGGCATCGGTGACAGTGTCGCCCACGCGGGTATCCTCGACGTTCTTGATGCTGGCGGTGAAGTATCCGACATCGCCCGCGGCAAGCTCATCGCAGGGATCAAGGCCGATGGGGCGCATATGGCCGACCTCTACCACCTTATAGCGCGCGCCGGTAGACATGAGCAGCACCTCGGTGTCGCGGCGGATAACACCGTCGACCATGCGGACGAATACGATAACGCCGCGGTAGTTGTCATACTGGCTGTCGAATATCAGCGCCTTAAGCGGGGCGTTGACATCTCCGCTCGGTGCGGGGACGTTTGCAACTATATCTTCAAGCACGGCATCGATATTAATGCCGTTTTTCGCGCTTATCTCCGGTGCATCCTGTGCGGGGAGACCGATTATCTCCTCTATCTCCGTCTTGGCGCGGGCTGGGTCTGCCGCGGGGAGGTCTATCTTGTTTATAACCGGGAGTATCTCAAGATTGTTGTCGAGCGCGAGATACGTGTTGGAGAGCGTCTGCGCCTCAACGCCCTGTGATGCGTCGACTATGAGCACCGCGCCCTCGCAGGCGGCAAGCGATCTGCTGACCTCGTAGTTGAAGTCAACGTGGCCCGGAGTGTCTATGAGATTGAGCGTGTAGTCCTGCCCGTCCTTCGCGTGATAGCTCAAGCCGACAGCGCGCGCCTTTATCGTGATGCCGCGCTCGCGCTCAAGGTCCATGTTGTCGAGTATCTGGTCCTCCATTATGCGCTGCTCGACTGCGTGGCACTTCTCTATCAGTCTGTCGGACAGAGTGGACTTGCCGTGATCTATATGCGCGATTATGGAAAAGTTTCTTATAAGCTTCTGGTCAATCATATCGGTCCTCCGTGCGGACATTCCGCACTTGAAAATAATTATTATGCCTCAAATTTTTCAAACTCGGCCTCGGCGGAATCCAAAAGCCCGCGCATGCCGTTGAAAAGCTCCTTTGCGAGCTTCGCCGCGGTCAAAGCCGTGTTCGGATCGTCCGTGCGGCAGAGTATATAATCCGTGCTGACTCCGTAATAGTCGCACACACGGCACACAAACGACAGCCCCGGCTCTCTCGTGCCGTTCTCGTAGTGGCTCAGCAATGCCTGGCTGATGCCAAGCTCAGACGCGGCCTGTCGCTGGCTGATTTTCTTCGCACGCCGCAGGGCCGACAGCGTCTCGGGAAATGTCCTCGCCATAAGCACACCTCTCTTAATATTATTTTATTACTTCTTATTACTTCTTTTGATTACTCCGTGTATTATAAAATATTTTCCCCCGCCCCGTCAAGCGCTACGGTAAAGTTTCATGGTATTATGCGTCTGAGCGAGAAGATTTTTGTGAAAAGATTTTGTTTAAAAACTTCTCTTTTATATTGAAAAATGGCACGGAAAGTGCTAAATTATATCCGTTAAACATATCACTCTTTGGAGGTAATAAAAATGTTTGAAAATCTTATCGAAATACTCAAGGCCAACCCCCGCAAAATAGTTTACACCGAGGGTTCCGATGCACGTATACTCGAGTCTGCAGCAAGACTGAAAAAAGACGGCTTCCTCACTCCGATTCTTGTCGGCAACGTTGAAGAGGTCAAGGCTGCTGCTGCAAAGGGCAACTTCGACATCGACGGTCTCGAAATAATTGATCCCGCCACCTACGAGAAGATGGACGAGATGGTCGCCACCATGGTTGAGCTCCGCAAGGGCAAGATGTCCCCCGAGGATTGCCGCGCAAACCTCATGAAGGGCAACTACTTCGGCACCATGCTGGTCAAGATGGGTGTTGCAGACGCACTTCTCGGCGGCGCAACCTACTCCACCGCTGACACCGTCCGCCCCGCTCTCCAGCTCGTCAAGACCAAGAAGGGCGCAAACCTCGTCAGCTCCTGCTTTATTCTTGTCCGCGGCGACGAGATGCTCTGCATGGGCGACTGCGCAATCAATATCTCCTACGAGGATAAGCTCGACAAGGAAGGCAATGTAACTCTCAGCGCAGCTGCACAGCTGGCAGAGGTCGCAGTATCCACCGCAAACACCGCAAAGGTCTTCGGCATCGACCCGAAAGTTGCAATGCTGTCCTACTCCACCAAGGGTTCCGGCAAGGGCGCAAATGTTGACCTCGTCCGCAACGCAACCGCAATCGCAAAGGAAATGGCTCCTGAGCTCGCACTCGACGGCGAGATGCAGTTCGACGCAGCAGTTTCCCCTGTTGTCGGCCAGCTCAAGTTCCCCGGCAGCAAGGTTGCAGGCTATGCCAACACCTTCATCTTCCCGGAGATCCAGTCCGGCAACATCGGCTACAAGATCGCACAGCGTCTCGGCGGCTTTGCTGCATACGGTCCTATCCTCCAGGGTCTGAACGCTCCTATCAACGACCTCAGCCGCGGCTGCGACGCAGAGGAAGTTTACCAGATGTCCATCATCACCGCCGCTCTCGCATAAGGCAGCGCAGTATTATAAATTCAAAAGAGAGTGCTTTTCACGGCACTCTCTTTTTTTAGATTTATTAGATTATTCTTGAGATTTTTATCTTTCCGGGAGGAAGCACAATGGGCAGGGAAAAATACATGTCATTCGCGCTTGAGCTCGCAAAGGAAGCAGCTGCGGCAGGTGAAGTCCCTGTCGGCTGCGTGATAGTCGACGGCGAGGGCAATGTAATCGGCCGCGGGCGCAACAGGCGTGAGGAGCGAAGCGATGCGACGGCACACGCCGAGGTCGAGGCGATCCGCGAGGCCTGCAGCGCCGTCGGAAGCTGGCGGCTCTCCGGCTGCACGATGTTCGTCACGCTTGAGCCCTGCCCGATGTGCGCCGGTGCGATAATCATGGCGCGCATTCCCACGCTTGTCTTCGGCGCAAGAGAGGCCCTGACCGGCTCCTGCGGCAGTGTAATCGACCTCTTCTCCGAGCGCTACAACCACTCCCCCGCCGTTTTCCCCGGCGTACTGAAAGACGAATGCGCCGAGGTTCTAAGGGAATTTTTCAAGGGGAAACGGATGAGCTAAACCGCACGGATATTTGCTCAGCTTATTTCAAGATTCGCCGGGTGAAATTTTGCCGGGACAACGGCAATTTCATAACCGTCCGGGTCTTCTATGTAATAGATATCCTTTTTTAATTCTTCGATGCTCACAAGCCCCATGTCCTTGTGGCGCCTGTAGCTGCCCTCAAAATCATCCGTCACGAAGGCGATGTGAACATTATTTTCACCTTGCTCATACGGTGTTTTCCTCTCACCGTACCACACAAGTGTTATCATCGCGCCGTTGTGCCTGTCACTCATAAAACACAGGACCATGTCAAGTGTGCTCTTCGGGTGCATTCTGAACACCTCTTTCATTCCGAATACCTCGGAATAGAATTTCACACTGCGCTCAAGATCCAAAACGTTTATGCCTATGTGCCCTATTGCGTAACTCATTCTGACTCTACTCCTTTTGGTCAAGCTTAAAATATTGCCGAATAAAGGAATCCACAAGTGCCAACTGCGATTCGTTAAGTTTATCTATTTCGTCAAGGACCTTGCTCTTTATCGAAGAGTCAGTCGGGACAAGGAACATTTCACCCTCGCCGGTTCGCAGCCAGTCCCCGTTGACCTTAAATGTGTTTTCGATCAACAGCTGCAGGCGGGAATTGAGCGGCATCTTCCCCTGGATTATTCGTGAAAAATACCCGGGATCAAGATACAGCGCCTGCGCAAACTGCCGCTGTGACAAGCCCAACTCCTTCAAAAGAACTTTTAAGTTTTCGTTTATACTCGACATACTTTCTCCTAACACTTTCTCAATATATTTTTACCACAGATAATTGCCTATGTCAACTATTTATCAGAAAAATGTTGACATAGGCAATTTTAAATGCTATTCTATTGCCATAGGCAACATTTCCGATTGCTTAAAACATCATATATTTAGATTAGAAAGGAACTGTAAGAAGTGAAATACGAAAAGCTATTCACCCCTATTCAGATCAACGGCGTTGAACTGAAAAACCGCATCGTAATGTCACCCATGCACGATGGCCTGGGTCTGACCGGAGGCGATGTAAACGACCAGGTTATAGAATATTTTGCCGCAAGGGCAAAGGGCGGCGTCGGCCTGATCATAAACGGTTTCACGGTTGTATGCCCGGATGAGCTGTGCGGAACTGCCGGTGCAGGACAATCGCACCTGACAACGCTTGACAACCGCAACTCTTTTCAGCTTCTGGCCGAGCGCGTACACGAATACGACTGCAAAATATTTATTCAGCTGCATCATCCCGGGCGCTCTGTCTATGCGCCGCAGTTTCTCAACGGCGGCCGTCAGCCTGTGTCAAGCACCGCAATGCCCGCTTCTCTCAAGGGTGATTCCCATGCCGCGCCGGCGCGTGAGTTAACCGTGGCCGAAATAAAGCAGATAGTAAAATGCTACGCAATAGCCGCACAGGGCGCATACACTGCCGGCTGCGACGGCGTTGAAGTACATTGCGCACACGGCTATCTCTTCTCTCAGTTTATTAATCCGTTCAAGAACGAGCGCAAGGACGAATACGGCGGAAGCCTTGAAAACTGCTGCCGCATCGCAACCGAGACATTAGACGCGATACGCAAGGTCGTGCCGAAGAGCTTCCCTGTCTCCGTACGTGTAAACGGCGCTGAGGGCGATTTCCGTCCCAACGGCAAGGAGTGGGATATGAATTACATGCGCGGCGTAGTCAAACTGCTCGTTGAGCATGGTGCCGATATGGTAAACGTCTCCATGGGTGGTATTGACTGCATGCCCAACCCTGATATGCGTGCACGCTATCGCGATGACATCATAAAGAACATCAAAGAGGTTGTGAACGTTCCGGTTGCTGCAGTCAACTGCCTGAAAACGCCTGAAGAAGCAGAAGGAATGCTTGAAGACGGTGTTGCTGACATGGCAATACTCGGCCGACAGCTCATATGCGATCCCGAGTGGGCAAACAAAGCGCGCACCGGTCATGAGGACGATATACGTCCCTGCCTCTCCTGCAACAACTGCATTCATCACTCCTCCCTCATGCAGCCCATACGTTGTGCCATTAACCCCCTGGCCGGCCGCGAAGCAGAGGATAACACACTCGTCCCCGGCAGCGGCAATGCCGTTGTGATAGGCGCAGGTCCTGCCGGCATAGAGGCCGCCTTAACTCTCGCCGCAAAGGGCTACGACGTAACAATGTACGAAAAGAGCGGTGTCATTGGCGGCAGTATTAACCTTGCAGATAAGGCACCCGGCAAATTCCGCATGGATATTCTTCTCGACTACTGGAGACGGCAGCTTGAAAAGAACGAGCGAATCACCGTGAAGCTCAATACCGAAATCACCGACAGCAAGCTTGCAGAGATAAAGCGCGAGCTCGATCCTAAGGTCGTATGCCTGAATGTCGGCGGAAAGCCTGTCATTCCCGCAATGCCCGGTCTTGAAAATGCGGTCACCGCACACGATGTTCTCTCCGGCAAGGTCACTGTTGAGGGGAAACGCGTTGTTATCATCGGCGGCGGTATGACGGCACTTGAAACTGCAGAATTCATGGCCGAACGCGGCAACACAATAGTCCTGTGCGAGATGATGCCGCAGTTTGCAGCCGATACGTTTATTTACCGCGTTGTCAAGACTCAGCTCGGCCTTGCACGTCAGGGCGTATGCATGAAGCCGCACACGATGGTGCTCGGTGCAAACAGTGAGGGCGTAATGTACCGCGATCTTGCAACGGGTCTTGAAAGTGTACTTCCGGCAGAAGTTATAGTTCTTTCTCTCGGCGTCCGCCCCGACAGAACGCTGCGCGCAAAGCTTGAAGAAGTGTTTGACAACGTAATCGTTCTCGGCGACAGCAATAAGACCGGCACTCTCCAGAATGCTACCGGCGCCACATTCCACCGGCTGAAGAGAATATAAACAGGAAACTGCGAAAGGAGAAAAAATAATGGAAAGCTTCTACACTCAAGTTCCCCTTACCTTCTTTGAAGAGGATGCATGGAAAAAAGCCGCCGGGCTGTGCAAGCTTCAGGGCGTGACAAAGGCAATGCTCGTATTCGGCAAGGTAACTCGCAGAACCGGACTTGCAGACAAGGTAATAGCCAGCTTTGAGGCAATGGCGATAGACGTATACGAATGGACGAAGGTCAAGGCAGACCCCAGCTATCATGATATAAACGAAGGCGGTAAGCTTGCACGCAAGCTCGGTGTAAACGCAGTTATCGGAATAGGCGGCGGCTCTGCAATGGACACTGCCAAGGGCATTTATGCAATGCTGGGCAATCCCGACACTGATAATATAATGGATCACTGCTTCGGCGGGCGCGGTAAAGCCAAGCCCATCAAGCGGCCTATGGCAATGCTCGTCATGATACCGACAACATCCGGAACCGGCTCCGAGGTCTCAACAGGTGCTGTCATCACAGACGATGAGATCAACTACAAGGCAACCCTCGGCGGTCTGCAAATTCTGCCGAATGTTGCACTGCTTGACCCCAAGCTTGACGTGACCATGCCCTTTGATCTGACCGCGCATACTGCATTCGACGCTCTGACGCATGCAATAGAGAGTTATCTTGTAGGCGGTCTTGCGCATAAGGTCAAACCGCTTATGAATTTCAATCCGCTCACAGATACAGTCGGTCTTGAGGCTGCACGTCTCATATATGCAAATCTCCCAACAGTGCTTGCACATCCTGACGATGTCGATGCACGCGCGCATATCAAATACGGTGCAATGCTGGCAGGCATAGGCATGTGCCCCGGCGGTCTGACACTCGGCCACGGTATCGGTCAGCTCTTCGGTGCACAGTGGCATATTCCGCACGGTCTCGGCTGCGCTTTAGGTCTTGTCCCCGCAATACGCCAGGGTGTCAAGGTAGAGCACAATGACCGTGAGCGCTATGCCCGTCTCGCCTATAATCTTGGCGTAAAGGTCAGCGACGACGATGAAACCGCAGATATTGCAGAAAACATCGCACAGGCTATAGAAAAACTGATGGCCATTGCAAAAATCCCCACCGTCCGCGAGCTCGGTCACACCGCCGACGAAATCCCCGCTCTTGTTGAAGCCGGTATGAAAGACCCCCTCAACTTTGTCAGCGTAACACCTGAAGAGCTGAGCGCACATCTCGAATATCTCTTTAATAAATAAATTATTATAAGCGCAACAAAGGGACTGTCTCATTCGAGGCAGTCCCTTCGTTGTTGGGAGAAAAGAGAGGTTAGGAGTAGAAAAGTATCAAATTTAATATACCGCGTGAGGGGGATCAGGCGGGCTTTGCTTCATCAAAGGTGATGGAGACTGTCATGCTCTCGCCTGCGCGGTAGAGGGTGATCTCTGCGGTGTCGCCCGCTGAGTACTTCTTGACGGCGGACTTGAGATCCGAATAGCTCTCAACGTCGGTGTCGCCGACCTTGGTGATTATATCGCCGGTCTTAATTCCGGCGGCTTCTGCACAGCTGCCCTCGTTGACTTCGGCGATCATTGCGCCGAGAGGCCAGCCGTAGTAGTTAGCATACATGGAGTTGTAATCGTTTCTCACCGAGACGCCCATATAGGCCTTGCCGGTGACGTAGCCCTTTGTGATAAGGTCTTCCGCGATGCTCGCCGCGTCGTTGATGGGGATTGCAAAGCTCAGGCCCTCAACGCCGGTTTCGCTGTATTTTGCAGTGACGATGCCGATGACTTCGCCGTTGGTGTTATACACCGGGCCGCCGGAGTTGCCGGAGTTGACGGCAGCATCAAACTGGAACATGTTGATGGCTTCGCTGTCAGTGCTTGTGGTGATAAGTCTGTCAAGTGCGCTGACGTGGCCGGTTGTCATGGAGAAATCAAGCTCGCCGAGCGGGTTGCCGACTGCGTACACCTCATCGCCGACCTTCATATCGTCGCTGTCGCCGATGGTGACAGGCGTAAGGTTATCGGCATCGATCTTCAGCACTGCAACATCGTTGTCCTCTTCAAATCCGATAATCGAAGCTGTGTACTCCGTGCCGTCGTGCATCATAACGGTGATGTCAGCGTTGCTGCTGTAGGCATCCTCAATAACGTGGTAGTTTGTGAGGATGTAACCGTCCGCCGTAAGCACAAAGCCTGTGCCGCTGACAGCTGAGGTGGAGCTCATTCCGAAGTAGTTTCTGTAGGTAATCTCAGAGGAGATACCGACAACCTGCTTGCAGGCGAGATCATATATATCAGACGGCTGCATGCCGTTTGCAGAGGAGGTTGTGCCGGAGGTGCCTGCGTCGGAGGATGTCGTAAGGACGCTGTCCTCGTTTTCCTCTTCCAGAACACCGACACGTGACTCAATAGCGTTGATATTTTTATTAACTGCAGCGCTGACTATTGCCGCGCCGCCGAGGCCGCCGATAATTGCACAGACGAGGCAGAGGCAAATGATCTTGACAGCCTTGCCGTTGTGCTCTTTCTTGGGCTTGGGTTCTTTTTCGTGTTTCTCAGGGGGGGTATAATATCTCGGGGGTACGGTATTTTCATCGGCGCGGACGTAATGCGCATCGGAATATATCGTCTGCGTATACCCGTTTTTGTAATGGTATTCGCCGTTTTCTCTGTCAGTCTCACCGGTGTATCCGGAGGGTGCATCGTTTATGCCGGCAGATGCGTCATTTTCGACCCGGCTCTCGTTGAGCCGTTCATCTTTAATATTGCTATCATTTTCAGGCTCGTACATGATTCATACTTCCTTCTATCGGAGGGTTGAAGCACCTTGCATTAACTCTCTTTGTTTTTGTGAGCTTAATATACAGCACATTTATGACCATGTAATGAACAAAAACTCAAGAAATTATAAACAGCCGTATACATTTTATGAACCTTACTTAAAAATATTTTGGGTTTCTCATACAGCGTGAAATATATAAGCCGCCGCGGGAAAATCTCCTGCGGCGGCTGCAACGTAAAGCCTTATTTATTAAAATATATATCAGGCATCGGCGTTCAGATAATCAGCGTCCGGGTCTGCGATCAGCGCTGCGGTCATATCATCGGAGTACTGCTGTGAGAGCCTGCATACGGTGTCCGTGTCGCCGGCCCTTGCGGCGTCGAGCATAGATTTGAATATATTCGCGTCGCGCCCGCGCTTATCCGAAAGCTGCGCATATAAATAGCGCAGCAGCAGCTGCTGCCCCTGCAATGAGAGCATACTGCCGTCAAGCCTGCGGTTCCCGCAGTTGAGATAAAACGCCCCGTAAAAGCCGTTTATTGCCTTGACCTCGTCCTCAACGCTCGCGGCGGATTTATATGCGGCAAGCTGAGTTTCAAGCCCTTCGAGCACTGCGGGCATGCGCTCCCCCGCCATGGCAAGCTTTATTGCCGCCGAGTGCAGAGTAGATGCGAGCTGCTGTATCTCCACCACGTCATGCGCCGTCAATGTGAGTACGCGCGCGCCCACGTTGTTTTCATATGTCAATAAACCCTCCTGCTGCAGGCGGTTCAGGGCCTCGCGTATCGGGGTGCAGCTCACGCCGAGGCTGGTCTGCAGCTCGTTTACGTTGATTCTCGACCCCAAAGGATAGCGCAGCGCTATAATATCTGACCTGAGCTGACTGTAAACCTGATCGACAAGAGATACTTTTTTAATAGGCGACATATGATTTCCCTCAATTTTATTATATATAAGCAAATTATAGCAAATATTTTATTTTTTGCAAGATACATAATTATTTTAAATTCACGATTGACATTCGCAGAGGGATTTAGTATTATATATCTTGCAAGATATGTTGTTATATAGGTTTTAATATAATTATATATTTTATTATAAATATAAAGGAGGTCGTCATATGCAGCAGCCGGAGCTTTTCGCTAAGCTCGGATTCGGCGGGCAGGTTCGCAATCTGGTGCTGCTCGGTGAGGCCGGATGCGGCAAAAGTGAGATCGGTCTGAATATCGCCGCCGCGCTTGTGCATGAGGGTATGCAAAAGGTGGAGTATTACGACCTTGACATGACAAAGCCGCTCTTCCGCGCGCGTGACAAGGCGGATCTAATGCGCGAAATGGGCGTGGAGTTTCACTTCGAGGAGCAGTTCATGGATGCGCCGACGGCTGTCGGAGGTGTTCGCCGCTCATTAAAATCCGAGAGCTTTACCATACTCGACGTCGGTGGGGATCACATCGGTGCGCGTGCCGTCGGTGGATACGCGCCGCTTATAAACTCCCCTGACACCGTCGTGCTCTATATAATCAACAGCTTCAGGCCCTGGGCCAAGAGCATTGAGTCCATCGATCAGGTCATGGGCGAGATTCTGGGCGTGTCGCATATTAATCTAAATCAGCTCATGTTTGTCGGCAATTCAAATCTCGGCCCCGGCACAACGGCGCACGAGGTGATAAGCGGCACGGAGAAGCTCACGGGCTTCCTCACGCCGTATGCGAAGCTGTCTTTTATCTGCGCCGAGGAGGGCATTGCGCAGGATGTGCAGGCAAAAACGGATCTATTCGTCCTGCCGCTGTCGCTGCGCATGGGTTATCCGTGGGACGCGGACATTAATTAATAATCAACGGGGCATGCCCCGGGATAATAAGGAGATAGTACAATGGCAAAGGTAACAATTGTGGCGGAGCGCTGCAAGAGCTGCGGCTACTGCGTCAAATTCTGCCCGAAAAACGTTCTGGCCTTCGGAACTGATGTCAATTCCAAGGGCTATGAATATGTTCAGCCCGTAAGGCCTGATGACTGCATCGGCTGCTGCACCTGCGCACGCATGTGCCCGGACGGTGCAATAGAAATTTGGAAGTGAGGGCAGAGAGATGGAAAGAATATTTATGAAGGGCTGCGAGGCTATCGCCGAGGCAGCAGTGCGCGCGGGCTGCCGCTTCTTCGCAGGCTACCCGATCACCCCGCAAAATGAGATCCCCGAGTACTTTGCAAGACGTCTGCCCGAGGTCGGCGGCACCTTTATACAGGGTGAGTCCGAGGTTGCATCTGTCAACATGGTCTACGGCGCAGCTTCCGCCGGTATACGTTCAATGACAAGCTCCTCCAGCCCCGGAATCGCGCTCAAGAGCGAGGGTATTTCCTACTGCGCTTCAGCACGCGTCCCCATGGTATATGTCAACGTCTCCAGAGGCGGCCCCGGTGTCGGCAGCATTCAGCCGGCGCAGATGGATTACTTCCAGGCGACAAAGGCCTCCGGCAACGGCGGCTTCCAGATGCGTGTTTTCGCACCTTCAACCGTGCAGGAAGCAGTCAACATGGTATATAACGCGTTTGATTACGCCGACAAGGACAGAAACCCCGTTCTCATTCTCGCAGACGGCGTTATCGGCACCATGATGGAGCCGGTTGTGCTTCCCGCTATGAAGTCCGACGAGGAAGTCCGGGCGATACGCGACTCCAAGAAGGACTGGGCCTGCATCGGTCACAAGCTCGACTATGCAAACAGGGCATGGATTCAGCCCGGCCAGTGGTCTACCGAGCGCATGCAGCGCTCCAATGAAGAGGCCGCAGAGCTCTATAAATCATGGGAAAAGGACGCCGAGGCAGAGCTTTACATGACAGACGACGCAGAGCTTGTTATCGCATCCTATGGCATCTCCGCCCGTATCGCAAAGTCCGCCGTCAACGTCATGCGTGCACGCGGTGAGAAGGTCGGCCTTATCCGCCCAATTACCGTTCATCCCTTCCCCTTTGCCGCGTTTGACAAGCTCGCATACGGCAGCATGAAGGCCGTGCTCGACGTTGAGATGTCCATTCCCGCGCAGTTTATCGAGGACGTAAAAATCGCCGTGGGCGATCGCGCACCGATAGAGAGCTGCCTGTGCTCCGGCGGCAACATCATGTCCCGCGAGGCAATAATCGCAGCGAGCGAAAAAATTCTGAGGGGTGAATAAGATGGAGAAGATATACAGCAGAACCACAACCATTCAGGAAGACAAGGTCTCCGGCTTCTGCCCCGGCTGCATGCACAGCACGGTTATAAAGCTGATAGGCGAAGTGCTGGATGAATTAAACGTAGTCGACAAAACAGCCTGCGTTCTCGGCATCGGCTGCTGCGGACTGCACATGGATTACATAGCGTACGACAACACCACCGCGCCGCACGGCCGCGCCTGCGCCGTCGCAACCGGCATAAAGCGCACAAATCCCGACAGTCTTGTATTCACATATCAGGGCGACGGTGACCTCGCCTCCATCGGCCTTGCAGAGACCATGTCCGCTGCAAACCGCGGTGAGAACATCAGCGTAATATTCGTCAACAACGGCATATACGGCATGACCGGCGGCCAGATGGCACCCACGACACTGCTCGGCATGAAGGCCACCACCGCCCCGAACGGACGCGACCCGAAGCAGCACGGCTACCCCATGCACATGTGCGAGATTCTAAACCAGCTCACCGCGCCCGTATATCTTGAGCGCACCAGCTGTAACAATCCGCAGAATCTGATGAAGACAAAGCGCGCCATAAAAAAGGCGTTCCAGAATCAGCTTGACGGCAAGGGCTTCTCCATGGTCGAGATCGTCACCAGCTGCCCGACGAACTGGGGTCTCACTCCGCTTGCCGCTCTGGACTTTATAGAAGAGAAAATGCTGCCCGAGTTCCCGCTCGGCGTGATAAGAGACAGATAAGGAGGATTGCAGATGGAAACTAATCTTTGCGTAGCCGGCTTCGGCGGTCAGGGCGTTATGACGCTCGGCAAATTTCTCGCGGACGCGACCTGCAATTCCACGGATCTCAACGTCACGTTCTTCCCCTCATACGGCGCAGAGCAGCGCGGCGGCACTGCAAACTGCTATGTTGTCATCTCCGATGACTTCATCGGCGCTCCTCTCGGCGACGTGATGGACGACCTCATCGTGATGAATGACGCCTCTCTCAACAAGTTCCTCCCGAAGCTCAAAAACGGCGGCAGACTCTTTATAAACAGCTCTATCGTCAAAAGCGAGATCACACGCGATGATGTCACTGTTATCAAGGCGCCTGTCACGGAGCTTGCACTTGAGATGGGCAACTCCAAGGTTCTCAACATCATCATGCTCGGCGTATACGTCGGCTACACCGAGGTTATCGCACCCGAGATAGTATGGCAGACCGTTGAGCATAAGCTCGGCAGCAAGCCCGCACTCCTCCCGCTGAACCGTCAGGCCTTTGAAAAGGGCCTCGAGATAGGCAGAAGCTACAAGGCATAAAATAATATTCAGGCAGCACTGCAATTGATGTTAAAACGATCAACAGTGCTGCCTTTTCGTATCCGGATATGAAATTATTTTGCCCGGCTCTCAACTGAGTCGGGCGATGTTATTATTCATATTATATCTCACGCGTTGTCTACGATTATCTGGCACGGGAGCATGGCTTTCAGGGCTGTGGCGTGGCTTGCGGGGGTGACGCCGGCGCAGCAGGCGGCGTCCACGTGTATCTCGACCTCGGGGAGAAATGCCTTTATCAGCAGGGCATTGGAGATGACGCAGATGTCCGTGCAAAGGCCGATGAGGGTTATGCTGCCTATCGGCTCATTTTTATTTGCGGCGGCGAGCTGCTCACCCAATTCGTAGCTACCGAAGGTCGGCTTGTCAACGGGGGGATTTGTGCAAAGCGGGGCGAGCACGGGGCTTATCTGCCAGCCGTCCGTATTCTTTATGCAGTGCGGCACGGGGAGCATTTTGCCCTCCTGCGTTGAGAGATAGTTCTCAAAATGCGTGTCGCGGGTGAATATGACATGGCCGTCAAAGCTCTTTATCTTCTCTGCTACCTTCGGTACGATTGCCTGTGCCTCAGCAGTACCGAGAGCACCGTCAATGAAATCATTCTGCATGTCGACAACAATCAGATAGTTCTGCATATCAAACTCCCCTTTTTAATTTTATAATATTTATTATAGCTCGTATTATATTTATATCTCTATCACGCCTGGTGACACTGCGGCGTCATGGCTTGCAAGCACAGCGGCGCAGCCGGGGCGCTGGCTCATGTCGCGTATCCACTTGAGGCATTTGAGCTGCAGATCTCTGTCAAAGCCGAAGCCCGGCACAGTGAGATTCTCCCATGAGCTTGAGTTAAACGCGGCATCGGCGCAGAGAAGCACGAATCTTCTGCCGGATACGACCACAATGCCCGCCATACCGTCCGTGTGCCCCGGAAGATTGACCATATAGACAGTTCCGTCGCCGAACACGTCAAAGGCCCAGTTATTCGGCACGTCCGGGAAGCCGCGGTAATATATGCGCTCTATCGGATAGCCCTGCCACAGTTTCCACGGCTGACGCAGCTTGTACACCGTGCGGCAGCTCCAGAAATATTCGTCCTCCGGAAGTATAATGCGCTTTGCGTCAGCAACGTGCTTCAGGCCGGCGACATGGTCGGCGTCCAAATGGGTCAGCAGCACGGCTTCAAGCTCCGATGTGCGTATGCCGAGCTTCTTCAGCTGCTCACCGACTGTCTGCCCCTCGCCTATCTGCGGTCTGTAGAACGCCGCAAGTGCAGGACCGAGCACAGAGCGCGCAGCCTTGGCATCATATACGCCGTTGGGGCTTATCTCTCTGCACCAGCCGGTGTCCACCAGAATAGGTCCGCGCGGATGCTCTATAAGATAGGCCGCAACCGGCATGGTCACGCGCTGCTTATCGCCGGCGAGAATCTGCTTTGCCGTGTCCGCGGCGGAGCTGCCCGACGCCTCAAGCGCCGATTTTGTAAGGCTGATGCTGCCGCAGTGAAGTATGTGTATTTTCATCCTATAGCACCTTCGATTTATTTATAAATAAACGCAAGTATTTTTACCGTATGGTCAAGATAAAAATATCATCAAAAAGGCGCTTTGTCAATGAAATGTCAGCTTTTGCTGAGATTTGCAAGGCAGCTGATTATCCTGTCGTTAATATTTCCGGTGAGTGCGCCGTTATAATTGCATATAAATGCGCCGGAGATGAGAATCATCATCGCCTCGGCCTCTGCGGCGCCGGCCTCCGGGCCGTATATGCGCACAAGGCACTGCTCCATAATCGTGCGCCACTCGAGGAATTCTGCGCGCACAAGCCGGCCGATCTCCTCGCTGTAATGCGCGAGCACGTAGGTCTGCGTAGTGGCGTTCGGCCGGATCTCGCCCTCTTTTCCGCCGGCGACGTATTGCATAAAGGCGTTCATATAGGCGAGATTGCTCTCATAATCCGCGCGTGCATGCTCTTCAAACCACGCCACGCACTTTTCGGTCATGTAATCCTTTGTGTATTTGACGTAGGATACTATAAGCTCCTGCTTGTTTTTGAAATAATACAGCAGCTTTGCATGGGACATTCCGGCCTCGGCGGCGATATCGCGCAGCGAGACCTGCGTCACGGGCTTTGAGACGATGCAGTGCTGAAACGCTTCGAGAATCTGCATGCGCATCTCGTCATGGTTAACTATTACAGGCATTTTTGCCTCCGTTCAGGTATTCCGCAAGCTTTTTATTGAGCTTTGAGTATATTCTCGTGACAAACCACGGCTCCGTTGAGGCCTTGAGTGCATCCTCCGGCGCAAACCACCGTACGCCGCTGTTTTCAGTCTCGCACACGCGGAGGGCATCGCTGCTGTCCGCCTCGATGAGATAGGCCACGTTCAGGTGGAGATGGCTCGGCACGTACTCGCCGCGCTTCTCGTGGCCGTCCACAGTCAGGACTTCAAGAGAGAAGATATTCTCCGACACCGGACGGAGATGCTGCACGCCCGTCTCCTCGCGCACCTCGCGCAGAGCAACAGACAGGAGATCCCGCTCCCCGTCGGCGTGACCGCCGGTCCAGGACCATGAGTTATATATATTATGATAGACCATGAGCACCTGCGTGCGGTCCTCGTTTACCACCCACGCCGATGCGGTCATATGCGCGATGAGATTCGTGCGCAGAAAGGCATCGTCATTTTTCGCGATAAAATCAAGTATAACCTGCTTGTCGCGCTGCTCCTGCTCGTTATACGGCTGATACGCCTTTATATCTTCAATAATCATGTTTTTAATTACTCTGCAACCGTGTATACGTCGCGGCGGAGGTGGAGAAAGGTGGGCAGGCGGCGCCTGACGTCATCAATCTGATCAAGGTCTATATCACAATAGAGAATCTGCTCCTTTTCATCGCAGGTGGCAATCGTGTTGCCGAACGGGTCGCATACCGTGGAGTGGCCCCAGCACTCATACGAGAAGCCCTCGTATCTCGCCGCGGATGCACCGACGACGAAGACCTCATTGTCGACCGCGCGTGCGGAGAGCGCCATCTCCCAGTGTGCAGAGCCTGTTGTTATGCCGAACTGTGCGGGCAGGAATATGACCTGCGCCCCGCGCACCGCCATTGCCCGGAACAGTTCCGGGAAGCGTACGTCGAAGCAGACTGCAACGCCCATGCGCCCGTATTTCGTGTCGAAAACAGTGATCTTGTCCCCCGGCGTGAACGTTGCGGACTCCTTAAAGCGCATTCCGGGCAGGTCCACGTCAAAAAGATGCACCTTGCGATGCTTTGCTATCTGGTTGCCGTTCTCATCAAAGACGAAGCTGGTATTGTATATCTTATCGCCGTCAGTCTCCGGGATAGATCCGCCTATGATTATTATGTTATTATCTTTTGCCCACTTGGAGAGCAGACCGGTCGTCTTCTCATGGCCGAGCTGGGCATAGGGGTGGAAATATTTTCTCGAATACGGGCAGTTGAACATTTCCGGCAGTGCAACTACCTGTGCGCCGTTCGCGGCGGCTTCCGCGATCATGCGTCCGGCCTTTTCAAGCGTGACGTCCTGATCGAGTTCGGTTCTTATCTGGCATACTGCGATTTTAAATTTCATATCTCGTATTACTCCGGCGTATTACAGGCCGTCCCTTTCGTGAGTATTAATATAATTATTTATATCGAAATCAAGCGTTTTCTCGTCCTTGCGCAGGTAGAGCGGATGATGCGGGTGGCCCTTGGCGGAGCATTTTCCGGCACACAGCCAATGCGCAGAGTATTTCTCGCCGAGGCGCACCATGTCGCGCAGGCATTTCATTAGATAGGGGCGCTTCTCGATTATGGTCCCCCACGCCGCCCAGACTGCCGGGGTATTGCCGGCATTGCGAACGGACTGCAGAATATACTCGAACGCGCGCATATTCTCGCGGTGCAGCGCTTCGTTCAGATTTTTATCCATATCGTCCGGTCTCGTGGCGCGCTGGGCATAGACATTGAACATTATCCAGCTGTCGAAATTATTGCCCGCCGCGATGCGTGAGACGGATTTGAGCGTGTTGTCCAGATCGTCCGGCGCGGCGGTGGACGGATTTATGCCTATGCATATGAGCGGATTATTGCCGCGCGTTCCGAGTATGTAACGGTACTCGGTATAAAAATCCGGCACGTAGAGCCACTTATTGTTATCATAGTCAGCTCCGCGGCCGGACATCGCAAGCGCCTCGTCAAAGCTCAGCAGCTCGACCGTCTGGCTTGCACCGTTTGGAATGTGCATATTTATCCCCCCTGCCTCAGCTGAGAATCATCGCCCAGATCGGCAGCGTAATCATGCTCAGCAGCGTCGTCACAAGCACGCCCTTTGAGGAATACGAGGCGTCATGGCCGTACTGCAGGGCAAGTACGGAGACAACAACAGCGCTCGGGCAGGCTGCAATAATAACGGACGTCGAAAGCAGCACCGTATTGTCCGTAAGCCGGCTCAAGAGCAGCAGCGTCAGGGCCGGGGTGAGTATAAGGCGGACAAAGCTTATAAAATACATGCGCTTCTCTTTGAACGCATCCACCAGAGAAACAGAGCCGAGGGTCGCGCCGATGACTATCATTGAAAGCGGCATGGTCGCGTCGGCGGCAGTGCTGATAAGCTCGCAGAGCATATCGGGGACCGGAATGTTAAAAGTAAAAATAATAAGCGCAAGCACCGTGGCATAGAGCGGCGTTGTCAGCATATCTTTAATATGCACTGCCGAATCCTCTCTGCCCTTTTTGAGTCTCCACACACCGACGGTGTAGAGAAACACGTTATACGGGATGCAGCTGAGTGCGGTGTAGAGCAGCCCTTCCGAGCCGTAAAGGCTCTGTATAAGCGGCATTCCGACAAAGACGTTATTGGACACGCCGCATAAAAGCTCCGACAGGGCGCGGTTGTCATCGCCGAGCTTTACCGCATTTACGGAGATTATGCCGACAAAGAGCACCAGCGCGATCACGATTGAGAGCAGTATAATAGTGTACCACAGCTGTGAACCGCTGAGCTCGGGCGGATCGGAGATTACGGAGTTTATAATGGTACAGCTGAGAAACACGTTCATCACAAACCAGCTCAGGCTTTTTGAAAATTTCTCATCGCATATTCCTTTGCGCACGGCAACATAGCCCACAAGCATCAGTGCCAGGAATATCACCATTTTTGTTATCAGGCCGGAAAGCTCCATTTTCGATTCAATCCTCCGCGTATTGCGTTTGTTTTTTATTTATATATGCAAAATAAGCTTTGCTACGTAGATATATATAAGAAGCGACACGGCGTCGGTCACCGTTGATATCAGCGGGTTTGCCATGACTGCCGGGTCTACGCCGATTTTTTCCGCGAGTATAGGCAGCATACTGCCGACAACCTTTGCGAACATGACTACGAATACAACCGAGACGCTGACCGTTGCGGCCACGGCGACAGTGACGTTCTCATTCTGCAGCAGCAATCCGTCGACAAGCAGCATTTTCACGAAGTTGACCGCCGCCAGCGTCAAGCCGCAGATAAGCGCCACGCGCCACTCCTTCCACATAACGCGAAGTGCGTCCTTCGGCTCTGTGTCGCCGAGAGAGAGGCTGCGTATTACGGCGGTGGAGGCCTGTGCGCCGGAGTTGCCTCCGGTTCCCATCAGCATCGGGATAAAGGCGACAAGCCCCGCCTGAACGGAGAGCGTATTTTCAAAGCTTGTGAGTATCATGCTTGTGAACGTGGCAGAGAGCATTAGAAACATCAGCCACGGGATGCGGTTTTTCCACATCTCTATAATTCCGGTGCGGGAGTAGGGCTTGTCGGACGGCGTCATACCGGCCATGATTTCGAAGTCCTCAGTGGCCTCCTGCTCCATAACGTCTATGATATCGTCAACCGTCACTATGCCGACAAGACGGCCCTCTTTATCTACAACCGGCATCGCCATAAGGTCGTAGTCGGAGAACTTCTCGGAAACGCTCTCCTGGTCCTCCGTTGTGGAGGCGAAGATAACGTTCCTGTCCATCAGGTCTTCTATTATAGTGTCATCGTCTGCTAAAAGCAGATCTTTTACAGTGACAATGCCCTCAAGCTTTCTGTCAGCCGAGATAACAAAGCAGACATAGATCGTCTCCTTGTCCTCGCCTATGCGCCGTATTCGCGCAAGCGATTCTTTCACGCTCATGTACTTCTTGAGGTCTATAAACTCTGCCGTCATAATGCTGCCGGCGGAATTGTCGGGATAGCGGAGATATTGATTTATCAGGTTTCTTGTAGCCGGTGTCGCTGTGCGCATCGCGCGCTTTACAACGTTTGCCGGCAGCTCCTCCATCATGTCGACCGCGTCGTCGACGTACATCTCTTCCATAATTCCGGCAAGCTCGGAATCAGTGATGGAGTTTATTATCTGCTCCTGCTCCGGCGCATCGAAATTTGCAAAAACCTCGGCCGCCGTCTCTTTTGAGAGCAGCCTGAAGACCATCGGCATTCGGTTATCGTCAAGCTCTGACAGGAACTCCGCAACGTCGAATTCGTTCATTTCCTCCATGCGGCGCTGGAGCTTTTTCATGTCGCGGTTATCCAGCAGCTCCATCAGCTCATCTGAGCGTTTTTCCTGTATGGTATCATAGTCCATTACGTCTTCAACGTCATTTTTTTCTATGTCCGCCATAAAGTAACCTCCTCAGATAACCACCGCAGTGGGATTGCGTCCGCGTATTTGCCGCAGACAAGATATTTTACCACAAAGGATTTTTTATATCAAGGCAAAAACACACAGCCGCAATGTGTTAAATCTCTCACTTTTGCGCTGAAAAAGTTGACCGAGCTCTGTTTGCTTAGACATAAACTGCGGGCTGCCATTCGGCAGTCCGCATTGCATTTATTTTTATTTAATTATATCACGCTAAGGCCTCTACTGCGGCT
>CAVAPH010000029.1:0-7354 GCA_963590455.1 bacterium
CCCCCGCAGGAGTTTGTATGAAAATGCTGCACGGAGGAGGCACATTGTGAGTTCTGCGGTGCAGCGGAGGGTGCAGATTGTTTGGATGGTCAGGATATTAAGTGCTGAGAGCATGAGCAGTCCGCTGACTTGGACGGCGGCGGCAATGAGGACGGAGCTTGTGACGCAGTGCTGTTTACCGGCGGCACCGAGCACGGGGAAGCCGAGCATCTGCGCGGGAAAGGAGAAAAGCAGCACCGGGATCAGGCGGCGGAAGATTTCTGCGGCATAATCGTAACCCGCCCCGGCTACGATGCTGACTGCAAAATCAGAGAGATAATATGCTGCCGCGCAGCCGAAGGCAACCGGCACGAGAAGTATTGCAGTCAGCTTTACGGCGAAAGAATAGTTCTTTTTTGCTGCAGCGTGGGGATAGATGCAGGATGTTATCGGCTCATACAGGGATTGAATCGCAGAAATCAGCTGCACGGCAATTCCCCAGCAGGCTATATCCGTGCGTGCAAAGCCGGCGTAGTCGAGAACAAGCGTGTTCATAGAGCCAAAGGCAAGCGTGGCAAAAATCGCAATAAAATACGAAAACGAGCTTTTCATCTCTGAAAGCGCATTGATAATCGGAGCAGGTTTTAAACAAATCTGCTCCGATTTTTTCAGATGTGAGATTGAGAGCCCTGCGGCGAACGCATTGGAAATAAAATAAGCAAGCGGCAGACGAAGAATGTTGCGATCATTTTTCACGAAAATTACTATCAAGACCACGCTGAGCGCCTTGCCAACGGCGTATCGGAGCGTGACATACTCCATCTTCTCAAGTCCGCGATACACAAAATCAGGCACTAAAATATTGGCAAACGGAACGGCGAGATAGAAGAGCACAAAAAGGCCGAAGTTTTCGCTGATTGTCGGCGTAAAAAGCGCAAGAAGGCACATGATGGCAAAGCCGAGTGCCGTAAGCAGCAGCTTTGCCGTCATGACCTCCGAAAAAATCCTGCTGACGGAAGACTTATCCTCCCGGCACAGTGAAATGCGGCGTGTTGCGGAATAGTTAAAGCCGAACTCACACAGCAGCATAAAACAGCTCATCACGGCGTTGGCATACGTGATAAGGCCGTAAGCTTCCGCACCGAGATTGCGCGTCAACAGCGCCGTAATAATGAACGGAAGAATATATTTCAGTGCCGTCATCACATAGAGCATTATTGAATTTTTCAGTAAAACTCTATTCTCCTGCATTTAATACTAAGTCCGCTTATTTATCCGGGCGCGAAGCTGCAGCGTGTCGCGCACATCCTCCATTATGTCTGAAAACTCTGCCGGACTAAGCTGCTGTTCGGCGTCGGAAAGGGCTGTTTCCGGGTTGGGGTGCACTTCTATCTCCAGTCCGTCGCAGCCTGCCATGACCGCAGCAAGAGACATTGGACGTATCATCTCACGCCGGCCGGTCGCGTGCGAGGGATCAACTATAACCGGCAAATGACTGAGCTCTTTGACAGCCGGAACGACGCTGAGATCAAGAGTATTGCGGGTATATGTTTCAAAGCTGCGAATTCCGCGCTCACAGAGTATCACGTTCGGATTGCCCAGAGAGAGAATATATTCCGCGCAGCTGAGCCATTCTTCTATGGTGGCGTGCATACTCCGTTTGAGCAGCACAGGCTTGTTAATACGTCCGACTTCAACAAGAAGTGAGTAGTTTTGCATGTTGCGCGAACCGATCTGAAGCACGTCGGCGTATTCTGCGACAAGCTCAACATCGCGTGTGTCCATAACCTCGGTTATAACGGGGAGGTCTGAAGCTTTACCTGCACGGTAAAGATATTCAAGGCCCGTGCGTCCAAGGCCACGGAATGTATACGGCGACGTGCGCGGTTTAAACGCGCCGCCGCGGAGCATATTTGCACCCGCCGCCTTTACTGCCGCAGCCGCAGCGAAGATCTGCTCCTCGCTTTCAACACTGCATGGGCCGGCAATAGTCAGAAAATCTTTGCCTACAGCAAGATTTTTTATTTTTATCTCTGTTCTCGGCCTGCGAGTGCCGTTTTCGTCATAAGCCGAGACGCATTTTAATTCACTCATATACTCATCGTGCATTACTAAAAATCCACCCTTCTCCCGCTCTCTGCAGAATAATATGCAGCATAGACAACGCGGGCCGTATCCGCAGCAAGAGCAAAGCCGCTGCGAGGCTCAGTATCAAAATATACGCAGTGCATAAAGTCGTTCATTTCGTTTACATAGCCGCGCAAAACTTCGTCAGCAATAAACGGTCTGTTCCACCCTGTTTTTACCGGAAGCATCTCAGAAAGGTGTACAGCATCCATACCATCCTCGTCGAGCAGATACGTCTCCATCGCATCGTTCATGGTAAGGCGACAGTTTATAGCGGCATCGTTGCAATAGAGCTCAACACAGTTTTTGCTGCCGCCGAGAAGATTGTCGGTTGCAATAACCGCGGCCTTTGTGCCGTCGTCAAATGTTATAACTGCAGTGCCGCTGTCCTCGACATCCACGGGCTGCGCGGCAATATGGCGGTGCTCGTATTTATTGAGCGTTCCTACGGCATAGCCCATATCTCCGACTATGCTTTTTATTTTTATTTCGACGCCGCGCGCCGCAGCCTCCTGCTGCTTTAACCAGAGCATTGCTCCGATGGGATGGACGCCGTTGCGCATAAATATACCGCCGCCGGTCTTATCCCAGCGTCCGGCCACGGCAGAGCTTGAGCCCTTCAGACTCTCCTCGCCCTTCATAAACAGAATGCGGCTTTTCTTTGCATGTACTATCTCCCCTGCTTTTATCACGGCCGGAGCATAGACAAAGTTTTCCGCATACATCAGCTTTTTCCCGCTTGCGCGCACAGCTTCACCCAGTGTTTCAAGCTGAGAGAGCACACTCTCGTACATTTTTCTTTTGGAGACCCGCTCTCCAATCGGCATTTCATCCCCGGGCAGGCCAAAATACCCTGTAAGCGGCTTTTCACATATGACATGCTTACCTGCCCGCAGAGCCTGGATTATCATATCAGCGTGAACGTACGGCGGCGTACAGATATCTACGACATCTATTTCCGGATCATTAATTATATCATCAATGTCAATGGTAAAACGCTCAAATCCAAAACGTTTGCACGCCGGTTCAAGCTGGCTGACTCTTCTCGCGGCAATAGTTTTCAGGCGAAGCGGAAGCGGTACAAGGGCATAGCTTGCACTGTGCAGCTCTGCCGCGCGTCCGGCACCGATCATTCCGATAGTGATTTTGTCCATATTAAAATCTCCAAATCTGCGTCCGCTTTTTCCATCCGGCGGCTTTGCAGCGGCTACCATTTTATTTTCACGTCAGGCAAGATGCATTTTGACTTTCTCCGCACGGAGCAGCCGGGCAGAATGGCAGCAAAATAATAGGTAATATAATGGATATGATAAAGTCCGGCAAATACGACAAGCACGATGGCCGCAGCGGCAGTGACTTTGTATTCGTCGGCAGCGCTGATAAAGATTGCAAGCATCATTGCAGCATAGAGCAGCGCACCGAATATTCCCTCGGAAAGTATGATAAGAAATATGCCGGAGACGTATATATCAAGCTCGTCCGCTGAGAGCGCCGAACCGAAGCACCAAGCTGACACATCCATCCTCGAAAGATAGATCATTCCGCCGCCAAGGCGTCCCTGCACGGCAGAGTATCCGCTGGTGTCCGCAGCGCTGAATATTCGTATGAGGCTTTGCTGCACGATTTGGAAGCGACACGCGATTAACACGGTGATGATTAACACGCCTGCAAGGATTGTAAGGCGGATGACGTTTATTTTTCCGTTGTGCAGATTTGATCTCAGTGCATAAAATCCCCAAAGTGCGGCTGTGACCGCGATGCCGAGGCCCGAGGTGGAGAATACGGCGCCAAGTGAAATAAGTATTGCCTGCCCGCGAGAAGAGTTTCTGTCTTCTGCGGCAAAAAGGAGCCTGCAGAGGGCCGGGATAAAATAAAGGGAATATGCAGAAGGCTCGATAAAGAAAGCGGATGGGCGATATATGCCGCCGCTCATGCCCGTGGTCAATTGCGCTGTGATTTGGGCAAAGTATGCACTGCTGCTTATACCGTCACGCAGCAAATCCGGACGGAGCAGGCAAATATGAAAGCCAAAAATATAATGGCAAAGGCTCTGTATTATAATCATAACGGCGGCAAGGCATGAAATAAAGGAGATGCAATCAAAAAATGGACGAGTATCAAAAATGCCGTTGAGCAAGGCGATAGAAAACAATATGACAAAGAGCGACGTGCCGAGCTCCTCTGCGCTTGTCCCGTGGTTGAATATCCTGTAAAGGAAAAATATCCAGATAAAAAGTGAGCCTGAAAGTGAGATTCTTCCGTGTTTGAATATTGCTGCAAGAGTATAGACAAGCAGGATAATTATAATTGCCATACTCATTGTCACGGGCAGGGCACTTTTAATCGGCTGCACAATCGGCATCAGTGCCAGCAGCAAGCCGAATATCATATTTTTTCCCGGCCTGAATTTAAGCGGTTTGATAGGCTCTAAGCTCATTTAATGCTCCGTATCGTCTGCCAGCTGCGAGTATATTTCAAGCAGCGTTTTGATGTGCTTTTCCATGCTGAACGCACCGGAGCTTATATACTCCCTGCCCGCTTCGGCCATGGTTTGCGCACATTTTGGATTTTGCAATGCCCATTCTATTGCATCGGCAAGCTTTTCGGGTCTCCCGGAGGTATACAGCAAGCCACGATCTTTTCCGATTATCTCCGGAGTTGCCCCCGAATCCGCGCCGATTACAAGCGTCCCTGCAGCCATTGCCTCCACCGTTGCACGGCCGAAGGCCTCGGCCCTTGAGCACATAAGAGTGACGTCTGCCTCGGCCCATGCTCTGGGCATATCATCGGTAAAGCCGCAAAACTGAACAGATTGCTCAAGCCCAAGATTTTTTGTCAGTGCTTCAAGCTGCTTTTTATAATCCGGCAGCATATTTCCCCAAAGCTTCAGGTTAAGCCGTATATATCCGCGCCTATGAAGTATTGAGAGTGCAGTCACAGCATCTTTGTGTCCCTTGGATTCGTTGCCTCCGCACATGGCAAGCTCTGCCGCCGGAGCATCACAGAGCACAGGCTTTCTCACAAGTCCGGCATAGCGCGAGGTATCCACTCCGTCATAAAGGAGCTTAATATTATCCGCAGATTTATTTTTATAAACAGCGGCAATAGATTCAGAAATTGCAAGCAGTCTGTCTGCCGCCGCAAGGCAGTGGCGCTCATATTCTGCGTCAAAAGGACTGCGGTCAAAATACGGCTCGGGTATCTCGCGTATATGCCACACAAGCGGGATGCCGAGCGCCTTCGCGCTTTGTATTCCGACCGGTGAAAGGCCGGTATTTATATGCACAATGTCCGGATGCTCTTTTTTCAATATAAGTGATATACGTACTTCACTGAAGCGCGCGAGGAGTGATTTGACAAACCATTTTATTTTTCCGCGCAGCGTATCAAGCTCCCCCGGGTGTACAAGCCATGAAAAATATAATCCCCTGTAAAAGCGTATGTTATTTTCCTGCAGCCTTTTCTCAAACGGTCCTCGTGAGGCGGTTATAACAACAGGCTGTATGCCGCGCTTTTGCATTTCTGTGGCTATTTCGAGCAGTGCAAGCGTCGCTCCGCTCATGTTCGCCGCCGGTGATATGTATACAACCTTTTTAATACTCATGCCCGTTCACCCGCGATTATTTTATTTTTTTAATAAAAGCTTTGGCAGAAAGAAAAGCGCGTCCCGCGCACGATACCAGCGCCGCAAGCCCGTCATGCCGCTCTTTTTATATATTTCAAAGAGCTTTTTTCTCATGCCTGAATATATCGGCGGAGCGCATAGCTGCATATGGCTAAACTGCGCCGCCTCAACCGAGATCGGCATTGTGCGCAGCCTGCCTTCAGCTTTATGCAGCAGTTCTCTTCCCTTTTCGTTTCTGACGAGCAGACATGACACACCGTTTTTCGCACCGAGTGCTGTGCTTATCTCCGGGTAATCCGACGCAAGCTCAAAGAAATCGCCCGCTGTTATATCTGCAGGTTTATGTATAGAGGCAAATTGGCAGCTGTAGCAGCTGTCTCTGTAGCTCTCCATTGCAAGAAACATTCTGAAATACGGAGACTTTTTCCACGGGATATATTTTACGCTGCCGTCACGTAAAACCAGCTTTTCAGTGTATTCCGTGACTGTTCCGCGCTTGATGCGAAAGCTGAAGTCTGTCACAGCTGTGCTGTATCTTTTTTCAAGCATGGCAATATAATCATCAAAAAGCTTTGCGCCCGGCACACCGTGGCATATGAGATCAAGCGTATATAGGTTTTCAACCTGATTTTTTTCAAGATAGCGATACAACCCGTCTATCTGGCAGGATGTACCGGAGAAGAGCACACATCTCCCCTGTGCAAGTACTGCCTTTGCCTGAATATACGCTCGCGTGCAGTCACTCTCGACGTATTTGGAATTCAGAAGCCTATATAGCTCGTCGGTCCTGTCAATCATGACGTGGCGGACGTGTACGGAGCCGCCGGCACATGAAAGCTCAGCCCCGAAAACCACACCGCCTTTATCAAGAATACATGCGGCGAGCGCAGAGAACACTCCTCCGGATGCGGATTTTTCGCACATCACACTGTCAGTATTAAAGCAGGCGTATGCCTCCGGTTTTTCATGTTTGTATGATATTTTTACATGGCATATTTTCGCACACTGGCCGCATTTGACGCATTTTTTTGCATCAATTGACGGCATGCGGCAGCCCTTTGCGTCCGGCAGCATATTTATAGCTTTTTGCGGGCAGATTGCAGCGCAGGCACCGCAGCCGCAGCACTCTGTTTCATTCTTCAGTTCTGTGTTTATGTCTGAGCTTTTTACATTCTCTGCGTCTTCGAGTGCATCACGCAGAAAGCCGAGACCTTTTTCTCGCTGTATAGCAATTATTCCGCTGCAATCCGGCATTTTCTGCGGAAGCAGTGAAAACACGCGCGGTGAGCTTATAAATCTCTCCGTACAGCTAAAGCAGGTCAAGAGCTGTTCTATGCGGATACGCTGACTTGCACTGTGCCTGTACTGCCTGTCAAACACGTAAAATCTGCTGGAGAGCAATATTGAAAACACCGAGGTATGAAATGAGTCGGTAAAGACATAATCTGCATTGTCGATAAGGCGGATATAATTTTCCGGCGCACCGTCAGCCATAACGCAGTCGGTCATAGCGAGCAGCGAGTTATGAGGATAGGCAAAGCAGAGTATTTTTAATCCCGTATTATTTGCACAGTCGTTTAATGTTTTCAATGCTGTGTCACTCGGCTCATCGAGAAAATGCGC
>CAVAPH010000029.1:7577-19353 GCA_963590455.1 bacterium
CTGCCGAAGCTCGGTGCGTAGGCAATGCGCTTTTTTTCAGGGGCAAAGCGCAAAAACATGCATTTATCCGCAATTCTTGCCCCGCTCCACACCTGATCACTGCCGGTGATAAAAAATTTATAATCATCCTGCGCAGCTATTGCACGCAGATCTGCATAAGAATATTTGTGCGGCTGTAGAGTTGCCCTTGCAAAAAGATCCAGCGCAAAGGCGGATTTCTCTGACACAGCGGCAATGCTCTGCTTTCCGGCACGGCGCATCATCATGTAATTTTTCAGAAAGCCCCTGTATGCGAGCGTATAAAGCCCGACACGGGCAAGCTCGGTTAGGTAAAAGATATATTTATCCGTGCCGGCATAGCTTCTCTGCAGCAGCACACACTCACAGCCCAGCTTTTCAACCGTCTTCTTCATGGCATAGCACTGAAGTGCCGAGCCGTAATTTCGTCCGTACAGCGTCAACAATCCGATTTTGCTCATAATTTGCTCCGTACTCCGGTAATCATGCTCTGTAGAGCGGGAAAAAGTTTGAATTTAACTCGCCCTGCTGCCTGCGCATATCGACAAGCTTGTCGTATATTTTCCGATTGTGCACAAAGCGCCCGACGTAAAACGGCACATCCGAGCCGGGCGCAAAAGATTTTTTATAGCGATATATTCCGTCATTTCCGCCGTAACCGCCGCCGAGTATAAACGCGCTGTGTTCTGTTTCCTGTGCCCACTTTATTATTTCGCATTTCAGCAGCTCATTCGGGCGCATGGGGTAGAATTCTTCAAACGTACCGCCAAGAAAAGAATACATATATTTTTCGGAATACAGCACCAGCTCGGTCGAAATTATTTTTTCCTCATGCATTACGTGAAAAAAGCGAAAATGCCCGGGCAGATTATTAATTATGCCCTCAAAAAACTCTCTGTCAAAATAATAGTACGCACGGGCGTTGTTGCGCTCCATGGTGTGATTATATATCTCAAGAAAATCCGAAAGATGTGCACCGCTCTCTTCGGAAATAACGGCAAGTCCGCACTCAATCGCTCTTTTTACGTTTTTTCTCACCTTGTGTGCAAACTGCATTTTCATCTCGTCCATCGGCACATCAAGCGAGCGCACAACGTTATCAGATACATGTAATATTTCACCGGGAAAGGCTGCGCGAAAGGCCGTGTTGTCAAAGAGATGATAGCGTATAAATTCCGCAATTATATTGTTTTGGCGGCAGTACTCCGACCATGCCGCAAAATATTTCATGATGAGCGGCTGGGAACACTCCCCTGACACAAGTATCGGTCCACCGTAACCGTACGGTGTGACGACATCAAAATAACGCTCCCCATCTATCTCCCACGGTGTTTCGCGTCTGATGAACATATTCTGCACGGTGCTTCCATCGTATGAAAACCTGAATGTCTCGCATACTCCGTGCTCGATTCTCTCCCAGAGCTTTCCGTATTGCTCCGAGAAAAATATATCAGCCATATTTTCTCTCAAACTCCCGTATCAGTTCAGCTTCGCGTAAAATGTCCGAACTGCCGTAGCGCTGGTCACATATGAGCGACAGCTCTGCTTCGTATATTCTGCGCTCCTCTGCAGTCAGCGTATGCAAGCCGGATAACGGCCAGTGCACCGGACAGTACACTCTGTTTTTCGTCAGAAAATGTCTTAAGTCATCGCGCATGTTTTTTCTTACAACAACCGGCACAAACAGCGCTGCGCTGCCCTCATCCGGCGCAGTAAAAATCGGTTGCACAAGTGATAAATCATGCAGGGCATTGATCAGAAGCTGCGCATTTTCCTGTCGCCGCGTGAGCATATAATCAAGGCGTTTTGCCCGCTCGAGAGAGCTTTCATCTGCAGCATAGCCGATATAATCCCGCTCAAGCAAATCCTCCGCTGCGGAAAACAGGTGCAAAAATCTGCTTTTATCTCCACTGCCGCTTTTCATGTACTCGGTCTTTAATTCGTAGGCTCTCTCACGCATTGAGATATAATTTCCGTTTCGCGCCGAAGCCAGCGGGATTATCCAGGCATCATGCTTTACTGCAACTGCCGCTGCCGTAATGCAGTCCCATTTTCTGAACGATGCATATACGTAATCAGCTTCAGGCGGTTTTGAAAACAGAGACTGTGTCATATCATGGATTATAACGGCATTTTCGGGAATATCCGGGCATTTGCACCGATAGCCGAAATAGTCCATCGTAAGGACAATATCACAGTCTGTCTGCGGCAGTGCACTTTGAACAAGTGTGCCGTTATCTGCAAATACGGAGTAGAAGCTGACCTGAATCGAATGTGCAAGGAACGGCATAATCATCGTATGGCAGCACCACGAGGGCAAGCAGGCGCTGTGGCATTTGCGTGACACCAATATGTCATCAAGAATCGCCTGGAGTGCAGTCCTGCCTGACATAAAAAATCGCTGATTGCCGCCCCACGAACACCATTTGGATTTGGCACTGCGTTCCGCATCGGCATCATACCAGAATTCGCTGCCCATTTCAGGGCGCACGCTATTTCCCGGCTTATTCATACGCCACACTTATAAGCTCGTCGATTTTCGCCATTTTTTCGTCCATCTCTTCACGTGTGTCAAAGCTTAAATGAACTATGCCGAGTTTATCATGCTCAAAATCAGCTATAACATGCCCGCTGTCCGCCCAGGGAACATAGCGATAAATATTATCTTTTATTCTGTCCGAGATAATAATATCTCTCATTCTTCCGTTTCTGCTGCCGAGGATGGCGTAATACCCCCAAAAGCCGCTCATGCGTCTGCCTTTCGGTATATGATGACAGTCCCTGCCGCTCTCGGCCAGTACTATCCATTGATCCCAGTTTATACCCGTCGCCTCGGATACCATGCAGGTGTCCCAGTTGCCGGGACTTCTGCGCATAACCTCGATTATGTACGGCTCCCCGTTCTGCACGATGCACTGAAGATGAAAAAGCCCGTCGACAAGTCCAAGCGCATCGGCAATTTTCTCGATTTCGCGTATAAGTACGGATTCGATATACTCTGCATTCGGGTAACCGGCCGGCAGCGAGCCCTTAGATATCATATATCTGCCTGGGTATGTCAGGTCATCCCAGGAGCAGAAAGCAACCACCCTGCGATCTATTAAAAATGAGCTGAAGCTGTGCTGTGTTCCGGTGAGATACGGCTCAACCACTATGCGGCTCTCTCTTGAACGCGCAAATGCCGTTATTACTGATAACCTGTATTCGTTTTTATCGTGGGCAACACTTATCCCCTGCCCTCCGGCCAAATCAACGGGCTTTATAATAACGGGATAACACATATCGTTATCTGCACGCTGAGCGTCCTGCTCGTTTGTAAAAACATGCGACACCGGAGACTGTATCCCGTATTCTTTTGTAAATTGCTTAAAGCGTCCCTTATCGTGCAGCGTTTTGATTGTCTCGCTGCTGTCGTGCCCGCGCCAGCCAAAATGCTCTCCAAGGCACGCCGCGTGATAGGCTGCCTGATCACTTGTGCCGCAGCACACGGCAGTGATATGTTCACGCTCGCATATTTTGACAAGCCCTACATGATCGTTATAATCGCACTCTATAAATTCATCGGCGTATTTATGGCCGGGATAGTCCGGCTTATTGCTGCTTGTGACGACATAAAAGCCCTGCTTGCGTGCTTCAAGAATGAGCGGCACATCATGAATTGACGCGTTCAGAAATATAATCTTTTCTCTCATTCTGCAGCCTCACTTAAAGCCGTCAGCTCCCGCTCGGATAATCCGGAGCGCATTACATGGAAGTCCGGCGGCACATCTACGCCGCGTGTACCGATATTACGTCTCTCTGCAATCATGCCTACGGTCTCTGACACTATTCTCAGATCAAGCAGAAATGATACTCTGTCAACATATTCAAGATCATGCGAAAAGCGCGTTTCCCAGCTTGCGATATTTCTGCCGTGAACCTGAGCAAGCCCGGTGAGGCCGCCTCTTATAGAATGCCGCTTTCGTTCCTCCGCCGTAAACCAGGGGAGGTAATTCTCCGGCAGCGGGCGCGGGCCGACTATGCTCATCTCACCTTTGACGATATTTATAAGCGATGGCAGCTCGTCCAGGCTTGTCGAGCGCAAAAAATGCCCCAGCCGGGTCATACGCACATAGTCCGGCAGGGGCACTCCATATTCATCGTATTCAGTTCTCATGCTGCGGAATTTAAATAATTTAAAAGGCTTTTCTCCGCAGCCTATACGTATCTGGCAAAAGAGCGGCGATTCACCGGTGCTCAAATACGTCGCAAACGCAATAATGCACATGGGTATAAAAAGAATAATCAACCCGAAGCCTGCAAGCAGAAAATCGAGCGCGCGCTTAATAAAGAGAGCATAAAAACCGTCTTTGCCCTCTTTAAATAACTTATTCACGAATGTTTCGACCGTCCTCATCAGCTGCAGTTTCCTCTCTTTGCGTCAGGTTGCTCTCGGTTAACAAGCTCTCAGCCTATAAAGCATCCTCGTATTATATCAATGATTCTGTCCTGCTCGTCAGTGCTCATCTTGTTGTCACTCGGCAGACACAGACCGCGCTCAAATATATCTTCACTGACCGGCAGGGTCTCCTTTTGATTTGCTGTGACGAACGGACTGTTATTATAAATCGGCTGCATATGCATCGGCTTCCAGATCGGGCGGCACTGTGCATTGCGGCTCATGAGTTGCTCATATAGCTCTGAGGGGCAGCTTTTTTCTTTTTCACCCTGTTTCTTGTAATATAATGCTTTTTTGTCTGTGCGAATCTGCTCGCACATGGCTTCTTTATCTATGAGAATACAAGAGAGCCAGAAGTTAGGCTCTGTAATCTCGTCAACATACGGGTTCATGCTCACGGGCAGGCTTTCAAATCCGGCTTTATAGCGCATGTATATCGCTTTTTTCTGAGCTATATGCTCGTTTAAATACGGAAATTGTCCGCGAACGACGCCTGCAATGACATTGCTCATACGGTAGTTAAACCCGAGCTCCTCATGCTGATACCACGGTGTATTCTCGCGGCTCTGCGTTGCCCATTTTCGAACCTTCTCTGCCGCCTGAAGCTCGTCCGTCAGCAGAATTCCGCCGGAAGATCCGGTAATTATCTTGTTGCCGTTGAATGATACGGCATTATAGCTGCCGAAGCTTCCGGTCTGACGCC
The DNA here is from genome assembly GCA_963590455.1 of bacterium. Lineage (GTDB taxonomy): Bacteria > Bacillota > Clostridia > Oscillospirales > Oscillospiraceae > Limivicinus. The sequence continues at coordinate 12,737 of CAVAPH010000029.1, forward strand.
CTTTATATTTTGCGCCAAGCGATTCCGCCGCATCCTCAATCATAACCGCATTATGTGCGTCACATATCATGCGCAGCTCATCCAGCTTTGCCGGTGTGCCGTAGAGGTTTGCGACAATAACGATTCCGGTGTCCGGATATAATTCAAAGGCTCTTTCAAGTGCGGCCGGGTCCATGTTCCATGTGTCTCTTTCAGAGTCAATAAACACGGGGCAAGCTTTTTCATACAGAATAGGGTTCACCATTGCGGAAAAGGTCAGGTCTGAGCAGAAGACATGATCATTCGGTTTTACACCGGCACATCTGACGGCAAGGTGCAGCGCACTTGTACCGCAGTTGAGGGCAACGGCATAGCGGCAGCCGACAAGCTCGCTCGTCAGGCGCTCCACAGCATCTATATTGGCGCCGATCGTGGACATCCAGTTGAGATCATAGGCTTCCTTCATATAAGCAAGCTCTTCACCGTGCATTGTCGGCGATGACAACCACACGGTTTTCTCAAAGGCGGGAATATCAAGCTTTTTAGAAAAGCTGCCGGGAGTTACATGCGTTATCGGCAATAGCTCGGGTCTGCTCGGTTCCAAGTCGTCCATTTCCCCTGTCTCCTATTCTGTTATGCGTATCCTGAGTGTTACTTTCCTCCTGAGTTTGTTGCGGGCTTATATGTCTTGACAACTTCCATGACGAGCGCTCGTATATTCTCGTCGTTCGAGTAGGCTGCTTCCTTCAGCTCGTCTACCCGGCTTATAAAGCTGTCAGTGTCAAAATCGACCGGATGGCCGATAAATATCAGGTCATTTGCCGTTTTCTCAAGGCCTTCCTCCGCCATAAGCTTCTCTTCGTACAGCTTTTCACCGGGGCGAAGGCCAGTATATTCTATCTTTATATCCACATCAGGGCGCAGGCCGGAGAGCTTTATAAGATTTCTTGCAAGGCTTTCTATCTTCACCGGTGAGCCCATATCAAGCACGAATATTTCGCCGCCGTGGGCATAGACACCTGCCTGCAGCACAAGGCTGACAGCTTCCGGCACAGTCATGAAATAACGGATTATATCGGGATGGGTCACTGTGACAGGGCCTCCGCGGGCGATCTGCTTTTTAAATAGCGGTACAACCGAGCCGTTGCTGCCCAGCACATTTCCGAAACGGACCGCCACAAATTCCGTTGCGGCACTCGATGTGGGATGTGCCGTGGTTTCCCCGTGCATATTCAGTGCCGGGATTTTATCGGCACGGCCGCTTTTAACCATGCGGTCAAAGCTCTGTATGACCATCTCGCAAAGGCGCTTGGACGCTCCCATTATGTTGGTGGGATTCACGGCCTTATCCGTGGATATGAGTACGAAACGTTTGCAGCCGTGCGCAAGTGCGGCATAAGCTGTCTTATACGTGCCGAGGGCATTGTTTTTAATCGACTCGCAGGGGCTGTCCTCCATAAGCGGGACATGCTTATGTGCTGCTGCATGGAATACGATATCCGGTTTATATTTGCCGAACACCTGATCAAGTCTGCGGCTGTCACGCACTGAGCCTATAAGCGTCACGAGATCAAGCTGCGGATACTTATCCTTCAGCTCAAGCTGAATATCATAGGCGTTATTTTCATAGATGTCGAATATTATAAGCGTCTTCGGTGCGTGTGCCGCGATCTGCCGGCAAAGCTCACTGCCGATGGAGCCACCGCCGCCGGTGACAAGTATCACCTTGCCGCTGATGAACGAGAAGACCTCGCTCATATCGATTTTTATTGACTCGCGTCCCAGCAGGTCTTCGATAGATACATTTTTTATAGAGTTTGCATCGACAATCTGCCCCATCTGCTGGTAGAGCACCGTCACCTGCTTGAGCTCACAGTCAGTTTCACTGCAAATGCCGAGAATCTCGCGTTTCTCCGTGACCGTAGCGCTGGGAATTGCAAGAATTATCTTGTCGATCCTGTATTTTTCAACTGCCGTGAAAATATCGGTTCTGCCGCCGACAACGGGCACGCCCTCCATGTAGCGGCCCCATTTATTTTTATTATCGTCGATAATGCAGCAGACCTTTTCGGACTCTCTGTGTGTGTTGTTCAGGTCGCGCACTATCATCTGTCCGGCAGCACCGGCTCCAATGACCATTACGCGCCGTATGCTGCCCGAATTTTCGGGTCTTTTGAAGCTCAGCAATATTCTGTACGAGAAGCGCACGCCCATTGTCAGCACGAACTGTACTGCAATTCCTATGCAATAATAGGTTATCGGCATGCGCGGGATCTGCGCGCTTGTCCCCATGAGGTGCGACTGCACAATAGTGCCGACGATCTGGAAAATCAGGGTGATAAGCGTGGCGCACATCGCCTTGTACATCTCATGCGCTCCGGCAAAGCGCCAGATCGTGTTGTACATTCTGAAGCACAGGAACACAACCAGGCAAAAGGCCGCATAAATCGGTGCAAAGTGTTTAAGCGCGGTTATATAAAAAATTGGGATATCTGCAAAGCGGCAGTCATAGCGCAGCCACAGTGCGATATAAAATGCGGCGTTAACCGCCACCGCATCATAAATTGCAAGAATAATGCTGATAATATGCCAATGTTCCAGCTTTACGCCCGGTTTTTTATTATTTAAAGATCCTGACATGCTTCTTTCGGCCTCTCTGTTTCGCTTAGTGTCAAAATTTTACCCGACAGCCATAAAAACGGCCGGTTTTTTTATTATACATTATCTGTCGAGAAAATGGTATATTTTCTTGTTAAAGTCCGCAAATATTCTTGTCGCCCCTGCTTCTCTTATCGCTGCGGCAGCCTGTCCCATGTTTGGGGCGCGGTCGGTCAAATTATGACAATCGGAGCCTATAAAATGAAACTGCCCCTTTCTCAGGCACTCTATCGCCATTGGAAGCGAACTTTTTTGCAGAAAAAAATCAGCGTTGACCTGCGCAAGTATTTTTCTTTCCGTAAGACGCTCGAGAAGCATATTATCATTGAGCAGACGCATATATCTGTCCGCGTGCGCAAGAACAGGGACACAGCGGAGATTTTTGCCGACCTGCTCTATCTCATCGAGCATGACGTCCTTAATTTTACTCATCGGCAGCTCTATGAGCAGGCAATGTGTATCTCCCATTGTGAGCTGTTTTAGCTCCTCCGTCCCGCTCATCCCGGGGAAATATAATATTTCCGCGCCGAGATATAACTCCGGATATTTAAGCTTGGTGCGCATCATTGCTTTTTTCAGTCTGTCGTATGAAACTGCGCGGTGCCGGAGAAAATCATTCGGGGCTTCCCTGTCGGCATAATAGTGCGGTGCCGCAAAAATTACGTTCACTCCCTGCATACTGCTCTCTCTGAGCATGCGCAGGCTGACATTGACGTTCTCGGCACCGTCATCCATACCGGGCAAAATATGTGAATGAAAGTCTACCATATTAGTTTGTCATAATTCAGCAATTTATAATCAGTAATATTTGCCGTAGATATATTTTTTCCCCGAGCCCTCAAGTGCACCGTTGACCACAAAGCCGAGTATATTTATGCCCGCATATTTTAACTGTTCAACGCTGGCCTTAAGAGCTGCGCGCGGGCAGGCATTTTCACGGACGACAATTATCATTCCGTCTGCCTGTCTTGCAGCGGGCACGGCATCGATGACAATGCCGACAGGCGGCAGATCAAGCACAAGATAATCATAGGCGGAGGCAAGTACCTCAAGCAGTCTCGTCATGCGCTTTGAGCTCAAAAGCTCTGCCGGATTTTGCGGTATGCTCCCGCCCGGGATAATGTCAAGCTCCGTTTTGCCCCTTCCGGCCCTATATTTCTGTATTGCCGCAGAGACGCTGTTCGTATCACGCAGGAGATTGCTCAGCCCCGGACTTAAGGCGAGGCCGAGCTTCTTATCTATGGACGGGCGGCGCATATCCGCATCAATGAGCAGCACACTCCGGCCGAGCTCTGCAAATGAATACGCAAGATTAAGTGCCACAATACTTTTCCCGTCACCAAGCTGTGCACTTGTTACCCCGATAATCCGGCAACCTGACTTGTTGTTTTCCTGCTGCAGTGACATATCCACATTCGTGCGCAGGCGCTTAAATGCCTCCTTTGCCGCGAAGCTGAGGTTCTCGCAGACAGGCTCTTTGCGTTTGCTTTTTCTGTTTAACGCGTTTTTTCGCTCGTTCACGTCTCAAGCCTCCTTCCCGTTATTTTTTATAATTATAATAGGAATAGGAGTAAGAGTCTTTCTTCCCGCGCAGTGTCATATCCGGTATAAGTGCAAGCACCGGATATTCCGGGAACAGTTCTCTCAGTTCATCTGCCGTGAGAATGGCGTCATTAACTCTCTCGTCGGCCGCATATTTCACGGAAACAGCAACTGCCGCAATAATAAATCCGAGTACGATTCCGATCACAGTATTTTTAATATAATCAGGTGATGCGCGGTGCGACGGTACTATGGCATAATCCAAAATACGCACGGAGCTGCCGTCTACGATCTCGGAAATACGGTCAGGAAGTATTTTTGCGATGGTGTTGGCAATAAGCTCTGCCTCGCTCGGGCTTTCACTCTCAACGGTAACCGTAAATGCAGCGGTGCCCGTAACCGCCTGTGCAGTTATCATCTCTGAGAGTGTTTCGTAGTCATACGAAAGCCCCGCGGCATTTATAACATTTTCGAGCGTTGTGCGCGACTCTAAGATAAAAATATAGACGGGCACAAGGGAATTCGACGCCGTAATTTCGGACGATGATATGGAATAATCCGTAGAATTATAATTATACGAGCTGTTGTTTACATATAAAGACGCCGTTGCCTCGTATTTGGGCTTGATGAGGAAAAAGGTTGCAGCAAATGTCAGAGCACCTGAAATTGCCGCCGCAAGAATTATAATAAGTGCTCTGCTCCAAAGCACATGCAGCAGCTTTACGAGGTCTATCTCTATTTCCCTGTTGTCTCTATCTGCTGCCATGGCCCGTCCATCCTCATCTCAAGCTGTTTTCGATTACCCGGTTAAGATAGTTTGGGTCGTCTCTGAGAAGCTGTTTAATTGTCTCATCGATATACAGCTCCTGCGTCACCTCATCAAAATACCCCAGACCTTCCATGCGTTCGTAGACCAGTCTGCCGATAAGCCGATACGCCTTGCCGTTAAGCTCTGCCGTCCCGGATGCACTGCGAAAGCACTCAGGCACAATTCCTTGGCGAACATTCTCTATATCATCCGCATCCGGGTTGACCCCGAGATCTGACATTCCGTCTTCGCAGAGGTATTTGCGGACATTTATATAATGATTGCCGAAGGCCTGCAGCATAGCCGAGTCAAGCTTATCCAGTGCATCAGACGCCTCGGCATTCCAATAGCTTTCTCCGGAGGCGCACAGTCCGAGGACGATATATCTGTCGGAATTCTGAGTCTGGCGTTCAAGAAGTGCCTTGGTCTGCTGTACAAGTTCCTCTGCCGTATCAAAACCGCCGTAGGTGCCGATGCAGACAACATGAATATAATCTCTGTACTGCTCCGATGCTGACGTATAAATTATGCTGCCTGCATCCACAGTGACTTCACTGCCGGGCTCGCATCGTGTGAAGAAGTACTGGTTAATATTATTATCCGCATTGCACGACAGTACACCTTCAATTCCGTTTATCTTAACATTGTTTACACCCGCTCCGCCGTTTACCTGCGGCATCACGCTCTTTCCGTTTTGACTTGCTATCTCTACCTGCACCGGCTCTGTGCCTGCCGGAACTGTAACAGTCTCTGAAATCACATAGGGAACAACGCCTGCACGCCCGAGCACGGTGTTTGTATCTTCTGCGCCGCCTCCCATGTTTATTACAGGTATAGAGACATTATATTTGTCCCAATCAAGGCGCACATAGTCATCCGCATTCTCTATAGAGCTGCGAAAATCATATATGTCACAGATGTAGGCGTTAATATACTTCTGCAAAATATACGGGTATGAGATGTTGCCGGATGAGCCCGCAGTGACGGTATCGCCCCAGCACACTACGCCGGGCAGATAATCCGCAACAGTCTGCATATCACGCTCATACTCTGAATTTATAGTCTCAATGCCCTCCATGCGGGCTTTTTGCTGCTGTTGCTGCTGCAGCGCATAGGCGTCAATCAGCCTCGCGTCTTCCTCCTGTGTCATTTGATGGACCTTATACATTGCAAAGGTGAGGGCAGAAAAAATCAAAATAATAAGGGCAACCAAAATAATGCTGCGTATCGTATTTTTTCTGTAGTCGTTATCCCACATCTGCACTGTTCACTCCGAGACGCATTTCACAAGACGCATTTCACAGGAAGCCGTTAGCTACTTACCGGACATCTTTTGGGGGTGGAGAGGAGGCTGTTATTAAGGGTATTGCATCGAAAAAATATGTTACTTAAAAGCACTATATCAGTTGCCTTGTCTGAAAACAGCAGTATAAATACCGCATTTCATTGAGTTTAAGCCGCCGATTACAAGCGGCGTAATCAAGTATATACCTGTCATGGAAATAACGCAATATGGGTATTTAGCCAAATATTCGGCACAATTTTTACGTAAAATCACGAAAACCCGGGGTATACGGGGTCAGTGGGGGGCGAATTTGTGGTTATGTAAACTAAATTTGAGTTTTTGGGC
>CAVAPH010000030.1:0-19190 GCA_963590455.1 bacterium
CCCCCTAAAATCTCCACAAAAATTACTCGAAAATTTCTGCAAAAATAACGAAATTTAAGGTTGACATACGGCGAATATGCTGGTATATTAATTAAGCGCGTGTGCAGAAGCACGGGCGTATTATGCGATGAAGCGGGAGATTGCTCATTTAATTATGAGGTAACTTTCGTGGAGTATGTCCGGCATCGGATTTCCGATGCAGAATCGGGCGGCTGAAGCCTATCTTATATGCGCGTATATCGCGCGGACGGAGGATAGGGCCGGCTGAAAGGCCGGTTTGTTTTTCGGACACGGTCTGATACGCACGGTTGTGTGTATAAGAAAAACGGGCTTCATCTGTACGCATAATGAAGGCGGAGCCAATGCCGCCGAAAAAACGTACAAAAAAGGAGAAAACAGCATGGCAAGCACCAGCAACAAGAACATGATCCGTATCCGCCTGAAGGCCTACGATCATCAGCTCATCGACAAGGCTGCCGAGACCATCGTAGAAGCTGCAAAGCGCACCGATGCAAAAGTTTCCGGCCCCATCCCCCTGCCCACCAAGACAGAGATCGTCACCATCCTTCGTGCAGTTCACAAGTACAAGGACAGCCGTGAGCAGTTTGAGCGCCGCACCCACAAGCGCCTTATCGACATCATGAACCCGAGCCAGAAGACCGTTGAGGCCCTCAGCAACCTCGAAGTTCCCGCAGGCGTGCAGATCGAGATCAAGCTCTAAAGCAAATCCCCAATCCCAAGCGCCGGTTGAAAACCGGAAGAAAGTTAAAGACCCATTGTCCGCAGCTTGCGATGCGGACGGGTTAAGTTGCCAGCCTCTGGACGGGCGGAACCCGGGCTAAGCGAGGCAACCAATAACCATTAGGAGGAAATAAAATGAAGAAAGCCATAATCGGCAAGAAGGTCGGCATGACGCAGATCTTCGACGAGACTGGTAAGGTCATTCCCGTAACCGTCATTGAAGCCGGCCCCAACGTGGTCGTGCAGAAGATGACCAAGGAGAAGGAAGGCTACGAAGCAGTCCAGTTCGGCTATGAAGAAGTAGCCGAGAAGAAGCTCACCAAGCCGGAAAAGGGCCACCTCGAAAAGGCAGGCGTAGGCATGGTAAAGCACCTCAAGGAGTTCCGTCTTGAGGACAGCAGCAAACTCGAAGTTGGCGATGTTATCAAGGCCGACATGTTCGCAGAAGGCGACAAGGTCGACGTCACCGGTATCAGCAAGGGCCACGGCTACGCAGGCGTTATCAAGCGCTGGGGCCAGGGCCGTACCCCGACCAGCCACGGCGGCGGTCCTGTTCACCGTCACGCAGGCTCCATGGGCTCCAGCACTGATCCTTCCCGTATTTTCCCGGGCAAGAAGCAGGCAGGCCACATGGGTGTTGAGCAGGTTACCGTGCAGAACCTCGACGTTGTCAAGGTTGATGCAGAGCTTAACCTCATCGCTATCCGCGGCGCCGTTCCCGGCCCCAAGGGCAGCATCGTCTATATAAAGGACACCGTCAAGGTCCAGCCTGTCAAGAAGGGCGAGGGCGCAGGTGTCAGCGTCAACCCGCAGAAGCAGTCCGCTCGTGTCAACCCGCAGAAGGCTTCCGCACGCAACAAGTAAAGAAAGGAGAGCAGCATAAATGCCTATTGCAAAAGTTTTTAACATGGCAGGCGAGAAGATCGGTGAGATCGAGCTCTCCGAGGCCATCTTCGGCGTCGAGCCGAACAAGAGCGTTCTCCATGATTCCGTTAAGAATCACCTGGCAAATTGCCGTCAGGGCACACAGAGCGCACTTACCAAGGGCGAAGTTTCCTACACCACCAGAAAACCCTGGCGTCAGAAGGGCACAGGCCGCGCCCGTGCAGGTTACGCAGGCTCCCCCGTGTGGACGCACGGCGGCGTAGCATTTGCCCCCAAGCCCCGCGACTACAGCTACACCCTCAACAAGAAGGTCAAGCGCATTGCACTTAAGTCCGCACTCTCCGCTAAGGCAGCTGAGGACGAGATAATCGTCATCGACGGTCTGAAGATGGACGAGATCAAGACCAAGACCTTCGACAGCTTCCTCAAGAAGATCGGCGTAGAGGGCAAGGCACTGGTCGTTACCGAGAATGTTGAAGAGAACGTTGTCAAGTCCGCACGCAATATCGCAGGCGTGACCACTACTATCGCCACCATCCTCAGCCCCTATATGATCCTCACCAGCGGCAAGATGGTAGTCGACAAGGCTGCACTTGCTAAGATTCAGGAGGTGTACGCCTGATGAAAACCGCATATGATATAGTCATTCGCCCCATCATCACCGAGCAGTCCATGGAAGACCTCGACATCAAAAAGTATGTCTTTGAGGTTGCAAAGGACGCAAACAAGATCGAGATAAAGAAGGCAGTCGAGGAGATCTTCGGCGTAACCGTTATCAAGGTCACCACCACCAACGTCCGCGCAAAGGCAAAGCGCACCGGTGCATATCCGATGGGCAAGACCGCAGCCTGGAAAAAGGCAGTGGTAAAGCTCAGTGCTGATTCCAAGAACATTGAGCTTTTTGAAGGCATGGCATAAGGAGGGAATGAAGAATGTCTATTAAAACTTACAGACCTACCACTCCCACCCGCAGACATATGACTGTCTCCGGTTTCGACGGAGTTGAAAAGCATGTCAAGCCTGAAAAGTCCCTCGTTGAGGTGCTCAAGAAGAACGCAGGCCGCAACAGCTACGGCCGCATCACCGTCCGTCATCAGGGCGGCGGCAACCGCCAGAAGTACCGTGTGATCGACTTCAAGCGCAACAAGCTTGAGATGACCGCAAAGGTTCTTCGCCTTGAGTATGACCCGAACCGCAGCGCATACATCGCACTTTGCGAGTATGAGGACGGCGAGCGCCGTTACATCCTGGCTCCTGTCGGCCTGAACGTAGGCGACAGCATTCAGGCATCCGCAGCAGCCGACATCAAGCCGGGCAACGCACTGCCTATGGCAAACATCCCTGTCGGCACCGTTATTCACAACATCGAGCTCTACCCCGGCAAGGGCGCACAGCTTGTTCGTTCCGCCGGTGTTGCAGCACAGCTGATGGCAAAGGAAAACGGCATGGCTACCGTTCGCCTCCCGTCCGGTGAGTTCCGCAAGGTCCGCATGGACTGCTATGCAACTATCGGTCAGGTCGGCAACATCGACCACGCAAACGTTCACATCGGTAAGGCCGGCCGCAAACGCCACATGGGCATCCGCCCGACGGTCCGCGGCTCCGTCATGAACCCCTGTGACCACCCCCACGGCGGTGGTGAAGGCAAGTCCCCTGTCGGCCGTCCCGGCCCTGTAACTCCTTGGGGCAAGCCCGCACTCGGTTACAAGACCCGCAAGACTAAGAACCGCACCGATAAGTTCATAGTCAAGCGCCGCAACGCAAAGTAAGGAGGGAATAGTTAATGAGCAGAAGTGTTAAAAAAGGCCCCTTCGCAGCTCCCGAGCTTCTGAAGAGAGTCGAAGAAATGAACAAGACCGGCAACAAGCAGGTTGTCAAGACTTGGTCTCGTGCCTCCACTATTTTCCCGTCCTTCGTCGGACACACTATCGCTGTGCATGACGGCCGCCGTCATGTTCCCGTGTATGTCACCGAGGATATGGTCGGTCACAAGCTGGGCGAGTTCGCCCCGACCCGTACCTTCCGCGGCCATTCCGGCGGCAAGACCGGTAAGTAAGGAGGAGAAAAAATGGACGAGAAGAAAATTGCCCGTGCGGAGCACAAATACGCCCGTATTTCTCCCCGCAAGGTTGAAATCATCTGCGACATGATTCGCGGTAAGGACGCAAACGTAGCAATGGCACTTATGGAGAACACTCCGAAGGCCGGCTGCGAGCTGATGATTAAGGTGCTCAAGAGCGCCATGGCAAATGCAGAGAACAATTTCGAGATGGATCCCGAGAAGCTCTACGTCTGCCAGACCTATGCAACTGCAGGCCCCATCCTCAAGAGAGGCATGCCCAGAGCACAGGGTCGTATGTACCGCATAAACAAGCGCACCAGCCACATCATGATCGCTGTGGCTGAGAGAGACTAAGGGAAGGAGGCAGAATTATGGGACAGAAAGTTAATCCTCACGGCCTGCGCGTCGGCGTTATCAAGGACTGGGATTCCCGTTGGTACGCAAGAGAAGACAAGGTCGGTGATCTGATAGTCGAAGACTACAACATCCGCAAATTCCTCAAGAAGACCCTCTATTCCGCCGGTGTTCCCACCATTGAGATAGAGCGCGATTCCGCTAAGGTTCGCATTTACATCCACTGCTCTCGCCCCGGTGTTGTCATCGGTAAGGGCGGCGCAGAGATCGAGCGCCTTCGCCTCGAGGTAGAGAAGCTCATCGGCAAGCCCGTTGCTCTCTCCATCGTTGAGGTTCGCACTCCCGACACTAACGCACAGCTCGTTGCCGAGAACATCGCACAGCAGCTCGAGAAGCGTATCGGCTTCCGCCGCGCGATGAAGAACGCCATGGGCCGCGCCATGAGAATGGGCGCACGCGGCATCAAGGTCAAGTGCGGCGGCCGTCTGGGCGGCGCTGAGATCGCAAGATCCGAGTGCTACCACGAGGGTACCATTCCTCTTCAGACCATCCGTGCTGACATTGACTACGGCTTCGCAGAGGCCAACACCACTTACGGCCGTATCGGCGTAAAGGTTTGGATCTACAAAGGCGAGGTCCTTTCTCAGAGCCTGCGCACCACCCCGCGCACCATGGATCTGAACAAGCCCGCAGGAGAGCGTCGCCGCAGAGATGACCGCCGTCAGGGCGACCGTCGTCAGGGCGGCTACAACCGTGACAACCGCAACAACGGCGAGCGCCGTCAGGGCGGTTACGGCAACAGACCCGCAGGCCAGGGCGGCTACAACCGCGGCCCGCGTCCGGCTGCTCCCGCTAAGGAAGGAGGCAACAACTAATGTTAATGCCCAAGAGAGTTAAGTACCGCAGAGTACAGCGCGGCCGCATGAAAGGCAAAGCCACTCGCGGCAACCTCGTAACCTACGGTGAATTCGGCCTCGTGGCTCAGGAGCCCGGCTGGATTAAGTCCAATCAGATCGAAGCAGCCCGTATCGCCATGACCCGCTACACCAAGCGCGGCGGTCAGGTCTGGATAAAGATCTTCCCCGACAAGCCCGTTACTGCAAAGCCTGCTGAGACCCGTATGGGTTCCGGTAAAGGCGCACCCGAGTACTGGGTCGCAGTCGTAAAGCCCGGCAGAGTGATGTTTGAGATCGCAGGCGTTCCCGAAGAGACCGCACGCGAGGCTCTCCGCCTTGCCAGCCACAAATTGCCCATCAAGACCAAGATAGTCAAGAAGGGCGAAGAGTCCGAGAACGGTGGTGAATAAGATGAAGGCAAACGAAATACGCAACATGTCCGTCGAGGAGCTCCAGAGCAAGCTCGCCGACCTTAAGAAGGATCTTTTCATGCTCCGTATGCAGCACGCTACCAATCATCTTGACAATCCCACGAAGATTTCCGCCACGCGCCGTGACATTGCTCGCGTAAAGACCATACTGCGCGAGAAGCAGAATTGAGGAGGTAAGCTGAAATGAACGAAGAAAGAACTACTTCCCGTAAGACCCGCGTTGGCAAGGTCGTATCCGACAAGATGGACAAGACCGTGGTTGTCATTGTTGAGGACCGCGTTGCCCACAAGACCTATAAGAAGATCATTGGACGTACCTATCGCCTGAAGGCACACGACGAGAACAACGAGTGCGGCGTCGGCGATATCGTCCGCGTGATGGAGACCCGCCCCCTGTCCAAGGACAAGAGATGGCGCGTGGTCGAGATCGTTGAGAAGGCTAAGTAAGGAGGCACCGACAGAATGATACAGCAGGAAACTTATCTGAAGGTCGCCGACAATACCGGCGCCAAGGAATTAAAGTGCATCCGCGTGCTTGGCGGTTCCAAGCGCAAGTATGCAAGCATCGGTGACGTTATAGTTTGCTCCGTCCGCAAGGCAGCTCCCGGCGGCAGCGTGAAGAAGGGCGATGTCGTTAAGGCAGTTGTCGTTCGCACTGTCAAGCCCGTTCGCCGCGCAGACGGCACCTACGTCCGCTTCGACGAGAACGCAGCAGTTCTTATCAACTCCGGTGATAAGAACCCCCGCGGCACTCGTATCTTTGGACCCGTCGCCCGTGAGCTCCGCGACAAGGAATACATGAAGATCCTGTCCCTGGCTCCCGAAGTGATTTAATGGAGGTCGCAGAGAATGAACATTAAGAAAGACGATAAAGTCATAGTCCTGTCCGGTAAGGACAAGGGCAAGGAGGGCAAGGTTCTCTCCGCAGACCCCAAGGCAGCAAAGGTTGTTGTTGAGGGCGTCAACGTTGCCACCAAGCATCAGAAGCCCCGCAAGCAGGGTCAGGACGGCGGCATCATCAAGGTCGAGACCCCCATTTATGCATGCAAGGTCATGCTCGTCTGCCCCAAGTGCGGCAAGCCGACCCGCGTTGCATATAAGCTCGATGCCGGCAAGAAGTCCCGCGTCTGCAAGAAGTGCGGCGCAGAAATCTGAGAAAGGAGATAACTTACTATGACAAGAATGAAGAAAAAGTATGTTGAGGAAGTTGCTCCTGCTCTGATGGAGAAGTTCCAGTACAAGTCCGTCATGCAGATCCCCCGCATCGACAAGATCGTTGTATCCGTCGGCTGCGGCGACTGCAAGGACAATGCAAAGGCACTCGAGGCAGTTATAAAGGACATCTCCGCCATCACCGGTCAGCACGCAGTTGCAACCGTGGCAAGAAAGTCCGTTGCAAACTTCAAGCTCCGTGAAGGCATGAAGGTCGGCGTTAAGGTCACACTTCGCCAGGACCGCATGTGGGAGTTCCTCGATCGTCTGTTCAACGTGGCTCTGCCCCGTGTCCGCGACTTCCGCGGCATCTCCGCAGACGCTTTCGACGGCCGCGGCAACTACTCCCTCGGCCTCAAAGAGCAGATCATCTTCCCTGAAATCGAGTACGATAAGATTGAGAAGCTGCGCGGCATGAACATTGCAATCACCACTACCGCACAGACCGACGAAGAGGCACGTGAGCTGCTCAAGCTCATGGGCGCTCCCTTCGTGAACTAAGGAGGAGAAAAATTATGGCTAAGAAATCTATGATCCTCAAGCAGCAGGCTCCTGCCAAGTTCTCCACCCGCAAGTACAACCGCTGCAAGATCTGCGGCCGTCCCCACGCTTATCTGCGCAACTACGGCATCTGCCGTATCTGCTTCAGAGAGCTGGCATACAAGGGCCAGATCCCCGGCGTAAGGAAAGCTTCCTTCTAATTTCTCTTTATGAGCCGGCAAACTGCCGAGAGGCAGGCGGCATTGCATGAAGAAAAATTAACCGCCGTTTTTGAGATAAAAGACGGCACAAAAATCATGTTTCATACGGCGGGAGCCGATCCCTCCCGCCTTATGATAAAACGGATGGCGAAAGGCCGTGGCCAATCACGTATTGGCATGGAACCTCGCCGCCGAAACCGCAATTGCGGTAACTCTAAATCAGGAGGATAAACTCTATGCAGATCACAGACCCCATTGCAGATATGCTGACACGTGTCCGCAACGCCGGAACCGCAAAGCATGAGACTGTCGACGTCCCCGCCTCAAAGATGAAGAAGGCCATTGCTGAGATCATGCTCAACGAAGGCTACATCAAGAACTACCAGGTCATCGACGATGGTACTCAGGGCGTCATTCGCATCACCCTCAAGTATCTCCCCGGTAAGGAAAAAGCTATTCAGGGCCTCCGCCGCGTCAGCAAGCCCGGCCTGCGTGTATACGCCGGTGCCGACGAGCTGCCTCGCGTCCTCAAGGGCCTGGGCATTGCTATCATTTCCACTTCCAAGGGCGTTATGACCGACAAGCAGGCTCGCAAAGAGCATGTCGGCGGCGAAGTCCTTGCGTTCATTTGGTAAGGAGGTAGCAGAATGTCTAGAATAGGTAGAGAACCCATTACTGTCCCCGCAGGTGTTGAAATCAAGGTTGACGAGAACAACCGCATCTCCGTCAAGGGCCCCAAGGGTGCACTCGAGTACACCATGCCCTCCGCAATGCAGGTTGAAATCGACAACGGCGTGCTTCACGTAAAGCGCACCGCTGAGACCAAGGAAAATCGTGCACTGCACGGCCTCACAAGATCCCTTGTCCACAACATGGTCATCGGCGTAACTCAGGGCTTCGAGAAGAAGCTTGAGATCAACGGCGTCGGCTACCGTGCATCCAAGGAAGGCACCAACCTCGTAATGAACCTGGGCTTCTCGCACAACGTTGTTGTTCCCGAGACCGAGGATATCAAGATCGACGTTCCCGATGCCAACCACATAGTCATCAAGGGTATCGACAAGCAGAAGGTCGGCCAGTTTGCAGCAGAAGTTCGTGGTAAGAGACCTCCCGAACCCTACAAGGGCAAGGGCATCAAGTACGACTACGAAGTCATCCGCCGCAAAGAAGGCAAGACCGGTTCTAAGTAAACGGAGGTGTGCCTGAATGATTAAAAGACCTGATACCAGAGGACAGCGCATCAAGCGCCATAACAGAGTTCGCGGTAAGATCTCCGGCACTGCTGAGAGACCCCGTCTCTGCGTTTTCCGCAGTGAGAATCACATTTACGCCCAGATAATCGACGATGTTGCCGGCAACACCCTCGTTTCCGCATCCAGCGTCGAGAAGGAATTCACGGGCAACGGCGGCAATTGCGAGGCCGCAAAGAAGATCGGTGCTACTGTTGCAGAGCGCGCTCTCCAGAAGGGCATCGAAGAAGTAGTGTTTGACCGCGGCGGTTACATTTATCACGGCCGTGTTAAGGCACTTGCAGAAGGCGCCCGTGAGGGCGGCCTGAAGTTCTAAGGGAGGGGGAAAACTTAAATGGCATATAACAATGACAGAAGAGATCGCCGCAAGGAGGAGGTCGCTTCCGAGTATATCGAGAAAGTAGTTTCCCTTAACCGCGTCAGCAAGACCGTCAAGGGCGGCCGTGTTGCAAAGTTCTCCGCGCTGTGCGTTGTCGGTGACGGCAAGGGCCGCGTAGGCTTTGGCATGGGCAAGGCCAATGAGGTTTCCGAGGCAATCCGCAAGGGCCTCGAGGACGCAAAGAAGAACATCTGCACCGTCACCCTCCAGGGTACCACCATTCCTCACGAGGTTATCGGCAGCTTCGGCGCCGGCCGTGTTCTCCTCAAGCCCGCACCCGAAGGCACCGGCGTTATCGCCGGCGGCGCTGTCCGTGCAGTTGTTGAGGCAGCCGGTATAAAGAACATCCGTACCAAGTGCCTGCGCACCAACAACCCCGCAAACGTTGTTGCAGCCACTATGGAAGGCCTCAAGTCTCTCCGCGACGCCGCTCAGGTTGCCGCAGTCAGAGGCAAGACTCCTGAAGAGATTCAGGGTTAAGGAGGGCGAAACATGGCTAATCTCAGAATTAAGCTCGTTAAGAGTCTCAACGGCAGACACGATAAGCACATCGCAACTGCCTACTCTCTCGGCCTGCACAAGATCGGCAACGAAACCGTACAGCCCGACAATCCCCAGACCCGCGGCAAGCTCGCCCAGATCGGCTACCTTGTCAAGGTTACAGAAGAATAAGGAGGGCAAGAAGAATGTATATACATGAACTGTCTCCCGTGGCCGGCTCCACCCATGTCGACAAGCGCAAGGGCAGAGGCCACGCGACCGGCAACGGTAAGACCGCGGGCCGCGGCCATAAGGGCCAGAAGGCACGCTCCGGCGGCGGTGTCCGTATAGGATTCGAAGGCGGCCAGATGCCTCTTGCCCGTCGTATCCCGAAGAGAGGCTTCAACAACATCTTTGCAAAGCCCTATGAGTCCGTCAACGTCTCTGCTCTCGACAAGTTCGAGGACGGCGCAGTTGTCGATGCACAGGCTCTGATGGATGCAGGCATCCTCTCCAAGTGCAAGTACGGCGTCAAAATTCTTGGCAACGGTGAGATCACCAAAAAGCTGACTGTAAAGGCTGCTGCTTTCTCCGAGTCCGCAAAAGAGAAGATCGAGGCGGCGGGCGGAAAGGCAGAGGTGGTATAAGTGCTTCAGACTTTACGTAATGCATGGAAGCTCGAAGATATCCGCAGAAAGATACTCTTCACACTGCTTATAATCCTGCTTTATCGTCTTGGCAACTCAATACCTGTCCCCTACGTCAACGTTGACCAGCTGCAGAGCTACTTTACGTACATGCAGAACACCGTTCTCGGCCTGCTGGATGTTATGTCCGGCGGCGCCTTCTCGAACGCGACGATCTTTGCGCTGTCCATCCAGCCCTACATCAATGCATCCATTATCATTCAGCTCCTGTGCATCGCAATTCCTGCACTCGAGCGTATGAGCAAGGATGAGGGCGAGGAAGGCAAGAAGAAGATCGCTTCCATTACCCGTTACTCCACCGTGGCAATCGGCCTTCTCCAGGGCTTTGCCTACTACATGCTCATCAAGAACAACAACATTCTCGTCAGCAGCGCTGAAGGCAATGTTTGGGCGGCGATAGTCATCATCCTGACCTTCACCTCCGGTTCCGCACTTATCATGTGGCTTGGCGAGCAGATCACCGAGCATGGTATCGGCAACGGCATCTCCATGATCCTGTTTGCCAGCATCATCTCCCGCTTCCCGACCAGCGTCATCTCCACCATCCGCAACTGCATCAACGGCGACCTGCAGTGGTGGGTTGCAGTCCTGATGTACCTCGGCGCACTTGCAATCATAGTTCTGATTGTCTACGTCAATGACGCAGAGCGCAGAATTCCCGTGCAGTACGCAAAGAGAGTTGTCGGACGCAAGATGTACGGCGGCCAGAGCACGCATCTGCCCATGAAGGTGAACATGTCCGGAGTTATGCCCATTATCTTCGCTCAGTCCATCGCTTCCCTGCCTGCAACCATCGCAGCATTCACCGGAAGCAGCTCCGACAGCTGGATAATGAAGGCTTTCAACACCACATCCATCACCTATGCGATTATCTACTTCCTGTTGATAATCTTCTTTGCCTACTTCTACTCCACGATTCAGTTCAATCCGATTGAAGTGGCAAATAACCTCAAGAAGAACGGCGGCTACATCCCCGGCTTCCGTCCGGGCAAGCCCACCAGTGAGTTCATCCAGAGAGTCCTCAACAAGGTCACCCTCTTCGGTGCAATTTATCTGGGCATAATCGCCGTTGTACCTATTCTTGTGTCTCACTTCAGCTCTTCCGCTTCTCTCACCGGCCTTTCACTGGGCGGCACTTCCATAATCATTGTCGTCGGCGTTGCACTTGAGACTGTACGCACTCTCGAGAGCGAGCTGCTGATGCGCAACTACAAGGGCTTCCTGTCCTGAGAGCTGCGAGGTGCATTATGAAGCTTATACTTTTAGGCGCACCCGGTGCCGGCAAGGGCACACAGGCAGAGATTTTAAGTAAGATACTGAATGTACCGACTATTTCCACAGGCAATATCCTGCGGGCTGCCATCAAGGATGGCACGCCCGTGGGACTCAAGGCCGAATCGTACATCAATGCAGGTCAGCTCGTCCCCGATGAAGTCATAATCGGCATCATCAAGGAGAGACTTGCAAAGGACGATTGCGCAAACGGCTATATCCTTGACGGTGTTCCCCGCACCATCCCCCAGGCTGAGGCCATGGAGAAGATGGGCGTGGCGATAGACTGCGCACTCTCCATCGAGGTAGAGGACGAGACAATCGTCAAGCGCATGTCCGGCCGCCGCACCTGCAAGGACTGCAGCGCGACCTTCCACATAGTGTCCAATCCGCCCAAGGCGGAGGGCGTGTGCGACTTTTGCGGCGGCGAGCTGACCATCCGCAAGGATGATGCGGCAGAGACCGTCAGAGCGCGCCTTGAGACCTACCACAGAGATACAGAGCCGCTCAAGTCTTTCTATGATGAGAGAGGACTTCTCAAGACAGTGGAAAATCAGCCGAGTATTGAGGCAACAACAGCCGAAATAAGAGCGGTGTTGGGAATTTAATATGTCAGATTGTATTTACATTAAATCCCCGCACGAGATCGAGCTTATGCGTCAGGCCGGTAAAATCACGGCCGGTGCAAGAACGATCGCGCGTCAGGCGATTGCGGCCGGAGTAACGACCAAACAGATTAATAAATGCGTGCATGAGTTCATTGTGAAATCCGGCGCTATACCGACCTTTTTGGGTTACGGCGGTTTCCCAGCCAGCGCTTGTATATCCGTAAACGATGAGATCATACATGGTATACCCGGCAAGAGAGTGATTCACAACGGCGATATAGTTTCCGTCGATGTGGGCGCGACCTTTAAGGGATATGTCGGGGATTGTGCGGGCACATACCCCTGCGGCGAGGTAAGCGATGAGGCGAAAAAGCTCATGGAAGTCACAAGACAGTGCTTTTTCGAGGGCATCAAGTTCGCCAAGGTGGGTTACCGTATTTCCGATATCGGCGCTGCAATTCAGGACTACGCGGAAAGCCACGGCTATTCCGTAGTCAGGGACTATGTCGGCCACGGTGTCGGACGTGTGATGCACGAAGCGCCTGAAGTTCCGAACTACAGGGCGCGCAGGCACCCCGATCCGAGACTTGTAAAAGGCATGACCATCGCGGTAGAGCCTATGATCAACGTAGGCGGCTACGATGTAAGAGTACTTGACAACGATTGGACGGTTGTCACGGTGGACGGTTCGCTTTCAGCGCACTATGAAAACACCATCGCGATTACCGACGGCGAAGCAGAGATCCTCACCATGGCAGAGGATATTTAAAAACCGACTTTGGAGGGAATTTACTTTGGCAAAAGACGATGTAATCGAACTCGAGGGCACGGTGGTTGAGTCCCTGCCCAATACCATGTTTCAGGTGGATATCGGCAACGGTCACATAATACTGGCGCATATATCCGGCAAGCTCAGGATGAACTTTATCAGAATTCTCCCCGGCGATAAGGTCACGGTGCAGATGTCTCCGTATGACGTCACCCGCGGCAGAATCACCTGGAGAAGTAAGTAGGAGGTATTCAAATGAAAGTTAGACCTTCCGTGAAGCCCATGTGCGAAAAGTGCAAAGTTATAAAGCGCAAGGGTAAAGTCATGGTCATCTGCGAGAACCCCAAGCACAAGCAGCGTCAGGGTTAATAGCAGAACGGGAGAAATCCCGACATTAAACCAAGGTGACAAGGTAATAATAACCTGTCCTAATAAAAACCCGCATGGAACGGGGACTCCCTCCGGCGGGACTAAGTCCCCGCATCCCACAATGCGGAAACAATTATCGAAAGGATGATCGTATAATATGGCACGTATAGCCGGCGTTGACCTGCCCAAGGACAAGAGAATAGAGATCGGTCTCACTTACGTCTACGGTATCGGCAGAACCAGCGCAAAGAAGATTCTCGAAGCAACCGGAATCAACCCCGACACCAGAGTCAAGGACCTCACCGATGAGGACGAGGCCAAGCTGCGTGAGTGCATCGACCACAACTACATCGTTGAGGGCGATCTGCGCCGTCAGACTGCGCTTGACATCAAGCGCCTGACCGAGATTGGCTGCTACCGCGGCACCCGCCATCGCCGTGGCCTGCCCGTTCGCGGCCAGAGAAGCAAGACCAACGCTCGTACCCGCAAGGGCCCGAAACGCACCATCGCAAATAAGAAGAAGTAAGGAGGGATATGAATTATGGCTGCAGCAAATAACGCAAAGAAGAAAGTCAGAACCCGCAGAAGAGAGCGCAAGAACATTGAAAAGGGTCAGGTTCATATCAGCTCTTCCTTCAACAACACCATGGTTACCATCACCGACACTCAGGGCAACGCAATCTCCTGGGCATCCGCCGGTGGACTTGGTTTCCGCGGAAGCAAGAAATCTACCCCCTTCGCTGCACAGACCGCAGCTGAGACTGCCGCAAAGGCAGCTATGGAGCACGGCCTGAAGACCGTCGAAGTGTTTGTAAAGGGACCCGGCTCGGGACGTGAGGCTGCTATTCGCGCACTCCAGACCGCCGGCCTCGAAGTGACGATGATAAAGGACGTTACTCCCATCCCCCACAATGGCTGCCGTCCTCCGAAACGTCGCCGCGTCTAATTGAAGGAGGGTACAGATAATGGCAAAGAATACACAGCCTGTTGTAAAGCGTTCAAAGGCTCTCGGCATTACCCCGGCTTCCCTGGGTTACACCGGTAAGAGCAAGATTGACACAATACGCAACCCGAAGGCACAGGTCCGCAAAAAACAGAGCGAGTACGGCATGCAGCTCAACGAGAAGCAGAAGGTCAAATTCATCTACGGCGTTCTGGAAAAGCAGTTCCGTCTTTACTATGAAAGAGCCACCAAGATGCCCGGCATCACCGGTGAGAACCTTCTCGCAATCCTCGAGCAGCGCCTTGACAACGTGGTGTTCAGACTTGGTTTCGCAATGACCCGCCGCGAGGCACGTCAGCTTGTTAACCACGGTCATGTCACCGTAAACGGCCGCAAGGTCAATATCCCCAGCTATCAGGTCAAGCCCGGCATGGTCATTTCCCTCACCGAGAAGGGCAAGAGCATGCAGAAGATCAAGGATAACATTGAGGATAACGCATTCCGCGCAGCTCCCAAGTGGATCGAGTATGACAAGAACAATCTGACGGCAAAGATAGTTGCAGTTCCTGCGCGCGATGACATTGATATGCCTATCGAAGAGCATCTTATCGTCGAGTTGTACTCCAAGTAATAAAGACACCCTCAAACTGGTAAGCTGATTCATTGCAACGCCCCCCGGCGTTAGACTTAAAAGGAGGGTTATATAACTATATGATCGAAATAAAAAAGCCGCGTATCGAATGCATCGAAACACCGACTGATAGTTCCTACGGCAAGTATATAATCGAACCGTTGGAGCGCGGCTACGGCACAACACTTGGTAACTCTCTTCGCAGGGTACTCCTCTCCTCACTCCCGGGTTATGCATGCACCAGCATAAAGATCGCAGGTGTGCAGCATGAGTTTTCCACCATCCCCGGCGTCAAGGAGGACGTAACGGAGATAGTGCTCAACGTTAAGAGCATTATCGCCCGCCTCCTCAGCGACGGACCCAAGACCGTCTATATCGAAGCCGCAGGCGAGGGCGTAGTCACCGCAGGCGACATCAAGGCGGACACCGAAGTGGAAATTCTCAACCCCGAGCAGCCTATTGCAACACTGGGCCCGGACGGCGCTCTCAACATGGAGCTCGTCTTTGACCAGGGCAGGGGCTATGTTACCGCTGAGAAGAATAAGAACCCGCAGATGCCCATAGGCACCATTCCTGTTGACTCCATATACACTCCTGTTCTCAAGGTCAACTACACCGTCGAGAACACCCGTGTAGGCAATCAGACAGACTTTGATAAGCTGACTATTGAAGTATGGACCGACAAGACAATGACTGCCCGTGATGCCCTGTCACTGGGTGCAAAGATTCTCTGCGATCACTTCACGCTCTTCACCGACCTCTCCGACACCATCTCCAACAATCCCACGGTTGTTGAGAAGGTTGAGAAGGAGCCGGACACCGTTCTGAAGATGACGATAGAGGAGCTCGACCTCAGTGTAAGAAGCTTCAATTGTCTCAAACGCGCAAACATCAACACTGTTGAAGACCTGGTCAGCAAGACTGAAGACGAGATGATCAAGGTCCGCAACCTCGGCCGCAAGTCCCTCGAAGAGGTAGTACACAAGCTCAACATGATGGGCCTGTCACTTGCGAGCGACGACGAAAACAAACAGTGATTCTTTAAAAGCTCTCAAGAAGGAGGAATTGCAATTATGCCCGGAACAAGAAAACTCGGCAAGCCGACCGCTGCACGTATGGCAATGCTCCGCCAGCAGGTCACAGATTTTCTGGACCTCGGCCGTATGGAGACCACTGTCACCCGCGCCAAGGAGATCGCACCCCTGGCCGAGAAGATGATAACTCTTGGTAAGGCAAAGGATCTGGCCAGCTACCGCCAGGCACTCGCGTTCATTACCCGCGAGGATGTGGCCAAGAAGGTTTTCGATGAGATCGCGCCCAAGTATGCAGAGCGCAACGGCGGCTACACCCGCATCACCCGCGTCGGCGTTCGCCGCGGCGATGCAGCAGAGACCGCAGTCATCGAGCTGGTTTGATTATTAAACACTAAACAAAAAATCGGAAGTGAGCTTCTTCACTTCCGATTTTTTCAAAAGGACGGATTTTTAGATATGAACAGAAACGAAAAGGAATTTGATCAGCTTAAAGAGACTTTCATATCAGGCGAGGAAACATATCACGGCCCGCTGCTGCACGTGTATCATGACCGCGTGCTCCTGCCGAGCGGCAGAGAGGGCGGACGCGACTATATAAAGCATCTGGGCGCTGTGTGCATAGTGCCCGTCACGGATAACAACGAGATTATAGTCGAGCGCCAGTTCAGATATCCGCTGAACATGGTCATCACCGAGATACCTGCAGGCAAGCTTGACTCTCCCGAGGAGGACAGACTCTCCGCCGCAAAGCGCGAGCTGCACGAGGAGACCGGCCTTACGGCAGACGAGTGGACGGATCTCGGCGTGTTCTACAGCGCCGTAGCGTACAGCACGGAGAAGATCACCATGT
Source organism: bacterium (assembly GCA_963590455.1). GTDB lineage: Bacteria > Bacillota > Clostridia > Oscillospirales > Oscillospiraceae > Limivicinus. The sequence continues at coordinate 16,575 of CAVAPH010000030.1, forward strand.
ACATGGCGCGCGGCCTGCATCAGGGCGAGCAGAAGCTCGATCAGGACGAATTTTTGAATCTCCAAACGGTACCGCTCAGCGAGCTTGTGGATCAGGTAATGGCGGGCGAGATAGTGGACGTAAAAACACAGGCGGCAATTCTCAAAGCTGCGCGCCTGCTTGGTGTATAAATATATTATTAGATAATGAGAAGAGAGTATAAGCTGATCGCCGCACTTGCGCTGCTCGTGTGCGTGGTTATACTTGCCTGCGTGCAGATGACAAGCGGCGTGCTGACAATGTATATTGAAATACCGGACGATGCAGACGGCGCGGCGGTCAGCTCCTCTGATGCGGATATAATCAGCGCAGATGAGGTTTACACAGAAAATAAGCTGCTGGCTTTGAAGCTCAGAGAGTATTCAAAGGGCAGCAGCATAATATATATCGACTGGATGTCAGAGAGCGGCGAGGATCTGGACATATATGACCTCGCCCTGCCCGTGAAGACTAATTTCCTCGGTGGAATTACGGAGACGCTGACAGGAGATTTCAGCGGCTGGCAGGGGAGCGTTGCCGCGTTGACCGTGTTTTTCATTGTGACATGTGTGCTACTTCTTCGTGTGTATGCAAAGCGCAGAAGAACGGAACTCTATTCATATACGACGGTATTTATAGCCGGCAGTGCGCTCTTCACGGCGAGCGTCGCAATAATATTCATACGCTATATGCTCATGTGCCTGACGGACAAGACAATGAGCCTGTGGTCGCTGTATATAAGAATGCTGACCGTCAGCCAGTCATTCGTGATCTGGACAGCGCCGCCGGTGATAGTGTTTATGCTTGCCCTTGTTATAAGCAATGCCGAGCTTCTGCGCTGTGAGGGTTTTAATCTGACAAACCTGCTCGGCATAATAGTGAGCGTAATACTCATAGGCGCGCACGAACTGGCGGCGTTGATGATTAAGACAAACACCACGTTTATCGCCAACATGTCGCAGAGAAATTTAATCTGCAACGTGTATTCGTCGATGCTGTGCTACTTTGAGTGCATGCTTTTCGCCTCGGCACTGTGCGCATATGCCGCGGCAAGGCTTGAGCCTGTCGAGGGCATAGATTATATCGTGATACTCGGCTGCAGAATACGGCAGGATGGGACTCTGCTGCCGCTGCTGAAGGGCCGTGTTGACAGGGCAATTGAATTTGCACGCAGACAGCAAGGCACGACAGGGAAGCTGCCAGTATTTGTCCCGTCCGGCGGACAGGGGAGCGATGAATGCATCTCTGAGTCAGAGGCAATAGCGCGCTATCTTCGCAATAACGGCGTGCCCGAGAATAAAATCCTGAAAGAGGACAAATCATCGTCAACGTATGAGAACATAAACTTCTCCAAAAAGCTCATAGACGCGGAAGATCCGGATGCGACGACCGCGGTGTGCACGACGAATTATCACGTCTTTCGTGCGGGAATGATTGCCGCGGAAGCCGGCTGGAAGGTGCAGGGTCTCGGTGCAAGGACAAAATGGTACTTCTGGCCGAACGCATTTGTGCGTGAATTTGCAGGCTTGATAATAAGCCGCGCCGGAGCACATATAAGAAACTTTGCGCTCATGTGCCTGTTCTTCGCGATTATTTCAATGCTGGTATAATAATATAATTTAAGGGGGATTGAAGAAATGAAAACAGTTCTGTGTCTTCTGCCTGTCGAGGATAGACATAAGGAAAAGCTTGAGAAAGCGGGAGAGGGCTGCCGGTTCGTGTACGTGCCGGATGATAAGGTTACGCCCGAGCAGATAGCAGATGCGGAGATAATACTCGGCTCACCCGCGCCGGAGCTTATAAACGCGTCGGACAAGCTGGAGCTGCTGCAGCTGAATATAGCCGGTGCGGACAGATACGTAAAGCCCGGTGTGCTCTCGGAGAAGACAAAGCTCACAAATTCCACGGGTGCATACAGCAAGGCTGTGGCGGAGCATGCGGCGGCATTGATGCTGATGCTGCAGAAGAAGCTCCATCTCTACAGAAACGCGCAGCTGCGGCATGAGTGGTCGGACTACGGCACCGTGTGCTCCGTGAGCGATTCAACGGTTGTGGTCGTGGGTCTCGGTGATATAGGCCGTCACTTTGCCGGTATAGTCAAGGCACTGGGCGGATACGTCATCGGGGTGAAGCGTCGCGCGTCAGCAAAGCCGGACTGCGTGGATGAGCTTTATACTATGGAGAATCTGGACGAGGTGCTCCCGCGCGCGGATGTCGTCTTCTCCGTACTGCCCGGAACGCCCGCAACATATCACCTCTACACTGCAGAGCGTTTCAAGCTCATGAAAAGCAGCGCGATATTTATAAACTGCGGCAGAGGCGTTGCCGTTGAGAGCAGCGTGCTGCAGAAAGCATTGGAGAACAACGAGATAGCGGCCGCAGCAATAGACGTCTGCGAGGTAGAGCCCCTCCCGAGCGACAGCCCGCTGTGGAGCCTCGAAAACCTGGTGATAACCCCGCACGTCTCCGGCTTCTATCACCTGCCCTATACCTTCGAACGCGTGGTAGACATCGCCTGCGAAAACCTGCAAAGATACACCCACGGCGAGGAACTGATAAACATAGTAGATTTCACGACAGGATACAAAAAATAAAATA
>CAVAPH010000031.1:0-18108 GCA_963590455.1 bacterium
ACGGCTTCGAGCGCCTCCAAAACCGCCGCAAACCGAAGCACTGAGATGGGGAATAATATATAATATATTACCGGCAAGGTCGAGTGTGACTCTGCCGGTTTTAATATGGATTTTAGATTAGCTGCTCAAAGGGCATCCCGCAAAATTTTGCCAGCATTTTTTCAAGCGCAAAGTCAAGCTGACCGAGCGCTTTTTGCAGTCGCCGCCTGTGTAAGCATGATAATTTTTCCCGCGATTTCACCCGCAGCCGATATAAAACCGGCTGCGGGTTTATTATTTCTTTTCCCTTTCCCTGTAACATTTCTCTCTGCACTGCGTACTTAAGGTCAAAGAGCAGAACACAAAAGCTCTTAAACATAAATTATCATTATTTCAAAAGGAGGAGAAAATAATGAACACCAACAAGGTACTGCAGGACGAAGTTCTCAATCAGGTGACGGGCGGAATCGGGAATCTGATGCTGGAAGACCTCAAAGAGGAATTGATAGAGCACAATAACAACCTTTTGTTCAGCAAAGGCGGTGCTCAGACGCTCACCTCCGTAATCCGCAGACGCAGAGCAATAAAATCCACGCCGACGGGAGAGTGTCCCTGAGATTCTGATTAGAAAAAACAATTTCATATATAGCACACGCACTGTATTCAGAAAGAGATCGCCGCCGGGCGGTCTCTTTTTCGGATTTTTATTATTTGCCTCTTGACATATGAGACTGCCGGTCATATAATGCATTTGAACATTTGAATGATTGTTCAAATATCGAATTTAAGGAGATACTCTGATGAAAAAGACCTACATGATAGACGTTGACTGCGCAAACTGCGCGAACAAGATGGAGCAGGCCGCAAAGAACACTACCGGTGTCAAGGATGCAGTTGTGAACTTCATGGCCCTGAAAATGACCGTGGAGTTTGAGGAAGGCGCAGACGTCAAGGCCGTTATGAAGAACGTGCTGAAAAACTGCAAGCGCGTCGAGGACGACTGCGAGATCTTTTTCTGAGTTATACAAGCATAACGGCAGCCTGACAGGCGATTTCTCGCCACGGGCTGTCGAAGCTTATGACGCCGATTCGGAGGCACGACTATGAACAAAAAGCAAAAAAATTTATTATACCGCATTATTGCCGCCACTCTGATGACTGTCGCGCTGGAGCTCTCTCCGGCTGAGGGCTGGCTGAAATTTGCGCTGTTCCTCATTCCCTATCTCACCATCGGTTACGAAACCCTGCTTAAGGCGCTCAAGGGCATAAAGAACCGCCAGCCCTTCGACGAAAACTTCCTCATGGCAGTAGCGACTATAGGTGCGGTAGCACTTGGTGACTTCAAAGAGGGCGTCGCCGTTATGATTTTCTATCAGATCGGCGAACTGTTTGAAAAAATCGCAGTCGGCAAAAGCCGCCGCAGCATAGGCCAGCTCATGGACATACGCCCGGATTACGCAAACGTGGAGGACGAAAACGGCGAGCTTGTCCGCCATGATCCGGACGAAATTGCGATCGGCACAATAATCGTGGTGCAGCCCGGCGAGAAGATTCCCATAGACGGCGTTATCACTGAGGGCACAAGCGTGCTCGACACTGCCGCGCTTACGGGTGAAAGCCTGCCGCGTGACGTCACTGTCGGTGACGAGGTCATCAGCGGATGCATCAACGAAAACGGTCTTTTGAAGATTCGCACGACAAGAGAGTTCGGCGAGTCCACCGCTTCAAAGATACTCGAGCTTGTGGAGAACGCGAGCTCCCGCAAGTCGAAGAGCGAGACCTTTATTTCAAAATTTGCACGCATATACACTCCCGCCGTCTGCATCAGTGCGCTGGTTCTGGCGATCGTTCCGCCGCTTATCAACCTGATAATCGGAAACCCCGCCGCCTTCTCCACGTGGATATACAGGGCGCTCACGTTTCTCGTTATAAGCTGTCCGTGTGCGCTGGTAATCAGCATCCCGCTCAGCTTCTTTGCCGGCATAGGCGGTGCGAGCAGCTCCGGTGTGCTGGTAAAGGGTTCAAACTATATGGAGACGCTCTCCAAGGTCAAGTATGTTGTGTTTGATAAGACCGGCACGATGACGCAGGGCGTATTTGAAGTTGCCGGCATCCACCACAGTGCGATAGATGACGACGAGCTGCTGGAGTATGCGGCTCTTGCCGAGAGCTATTCAACGCATCCCATAAGCTTGAGTCTGCAGCGCGCCTGCAAAACTCCGCTCGATAAAAACCGCGTCAGCGATGTGCAGGAGATCAGCGGTCACGGCGTAGTCGCAACGGTCGACGGGAAGAAAATCGCGGTCGGCAACCGCCGATTGATGGAGCAACTTGGCATAGAATGCATCAACTGCAGACACGTCGGCACGGTCGTACATGTCGCGATTGACGGGAAATACAGCGGACATATATTAATCTGCGACGTCATAAAGCCCGACGCGAAAGAGGCCATCAGTGCGCTTAAACGCGTCGGCGTAAAGGAGACGGTCATGCTCACGGGCGACAGCGATAAGGTCGCGCAGAGTGTGGCAAGGGAGCTCGGCATAGACCGCGTATACAGCCAGCTTCTGCCGGAGGACAAGGTCAACCGCATAGAAGAGCTGCTGAAATCAAAGCAGAAGAATGAGATGGTCGCCTTTGTGGGCGACGGTATAAACGACGCTCCGGTGCTCTCACGCGCAGACGTCGGCATTGCAATGGGAGCGCTCGGCTCGGACGCTGCAATAGAGGCATCTGACGTTGTGCTGATGGACGACAGTCCGCTCAAGATTTCAAAGGCAATCCGCATCTCCCGCAAATGCCTGCGCATAGTGTATGAGAACATATATTTTGCCATCGGCGTTAAATTTATCTGCCTGGTGCTCGGCGCGGTCGGCATTGCAAATATGTGGGTCGCAATCTTCGCCGATGTCGGTGTTATGATTATCGCCGTGCTCAACGCCATCCGTGCGCTGAACGTGAAAAAATTATAATTTAATTTATTAATTATTATCAGGAGAAGGACATGGCCAACGAAAAAGATGAGAGAGAGATTGAATGCTGCGAAACGAGCGAGGTTCATGAGGAGCTTTTGAAAATTGTACGCGAAAAGCTTCCCGCGGAGGAGCAGCTGTACGATCTTGCAGAGCTTTTTAAGGTTTTCGGTGATTCCACACGTATCCGCATACTTTTCGTGCTGTTTGAGTCGGAGGTGTGCGTGTGCGATCTTGCGGCTGCGCTGAACATGACCGTGTCCGCCGTATCGCACCAGCTGAAGATTCTCAAGCAGAACAAGCTCATCAAGAGCCGCCGCGAGGGACGCAGCGTATTCTACTCCCTTGCCGACGATCATGTACGCACGATTGTCAGCCAGGGCATGGAGCATATCGAGGAATAATTTATTTTTTTATAATAACGAGTAAGGGACGCATCGTTAAATCCGGTGCGTCCCTGTTTTATATATTATTTTAATATTTTTCTTGTCATCTTTTCCTTTGCATCGGTGTACGGGAAATACCTGATCGGCATGTCCACCGGGCCCGACTGCTTGAGAACCGTGCGGTAATGCGTGAATGTGTCAAAGCTTCTCTTGCCATGGTAGCAGCCCATGCCGGAGGCACCCACGCCGCCGAAGCCCGCATCGGAGTTGACGATGTGCAGTATGGTGTCGTTTATGCAGCCGCCGCCGAAGGAGCATGTGTCGAGTATTCTCTTCTGCGCCTGAGCATTCTGCGAGAAGAAATAGAGTGCCAGCGGTTTGGGGCGTGATCTGATAAAGCGAATGCAGTCGCCCAGGTCGCTGTAGCTTATAACCGGGAGTATGGGTCCGAAAATTTCTTTCTGCATTGCGGGTGAATCCGGGTCGACATCTACAAGGACAGTCGGCTCGATAAAGCGGGTCTCGCGGTTTGCTCTTCCGCCGATAACGGCGCGCCCGCTCTCAAGCACACCGCAAAGGCGCATAAAGTGCTTGTCGTTTATTATATGCACCATGTCGGACATATCGCCGTCCGGGAAAAATTCGGAGAGCGCTCTCCTGTACTCCGCAATAAACTGCTGTTTGACGCTCTCATGTATCAGCAGATAGTCCGGAGCGACGCAGGTCTGTCCGGCATTGAGGACCTTGCCGAAGGCTATTCTGCGCGCGGCAAGCTTTATATCCGCAGTCTCATCGACTATTGTGGGGCTCTTCCCTCCGAGCTCAAGCGTGACGGGAATTAGTTTCCTGGACGCCGCCTCCATCACCGTGGTGCCGACGGCAGGGCTTCCGGTGAAGAAGATATAATCAAAATCCTCGTCCAGAAGTGATTTGTTCTCCTCGCGGCCGCCCTCTATCACGCTCACATATTCCGGCGCGAATACGCTCTCTATCAGGCTCTTTATCGCGTGTGAGCTCTCGGGGGCATATGCCGATGGCTTTATTACTGCGCAGTTGCCCGCCGATATCGCGCCGATGAGCGGCATGAGGCAAAGCTGTATCGGATAGTTCCACGGCGCCATTATCAGCACAACGCCCATAGGCTCTGCCACGACGCTGCTCAAGCCCGGCAGCTGCGTGAGGGACGGCTTTACGGCGCGATTCGTGTTCCAGAGTGCAAGGTGCTTTATGTGATAATCTATCTCCTCAAGCACCAGACCGGTTTCGCACATATAGGTCTCATACGGGTGCTTGTTGAGATCTGCCTTCAGCGCAGCGGATATAAAGGCATCGTTCTCGACAATGGCCTTTTTGAGCTTTTTGAGCATTTCGATTCTGAATGAAGTCGGCCGGGTCACTCCGCTGTGATAATATGCTCTCTGTGCCTCTACCGCGGAATGTATGGCACCGGATTTTGCATCGGCGTTCTGCGCCGGTATTTTCTTAATATAACGTTCTATATCTGCCATCGACGTAATCTCCTTGTATTGATAAATATATTTTATTTTTAGTTAATTTTAATCTTCATGCTGTATTATAGCACTCAAAGAAGAGCATGGCAACATGACTGCCTTGCTGATAAAAAGCTCAAATTTCGAGTTAACAGTTTGTTTACCGGAATTTCAGGTAAAGTTAAGCCGTTTGGAATAATATTCACCCGTAAGTAAAACCGAAAGGACCTGACTTAAACATGAAATTCAAGCAGCTTTTATCCGTACTTCTTATATTTTCGATTTTAATCCTGTGTACCGCATGCTCCTCCACGGCGGCTGACACCTCGAGCAGCACTCCGGCTGCAAGCGACGCTCCGGGCGACGGCAATCCGCCTGAGAAGCCCGATGGTGAAACACCTGACGGTGAACCGCCCGAGAAGCCCGACGGTGAAACACCTGACGGCAATCCCCCCGAGAAGCCGGACGGCGAGCCGGGTGAAGGCAAGCCTGACGGCAAAGGCTTCGGCGGCAGCGGCGAGGTAACCCAGGGCAGCAGTGCGAACACCATAAGCGAGGACGGCGAATACACCGGCGAGAGCTACACCTCAACCGGCGACGATGAAAACGCACTTCGCGTTGACGGCGCATCTGTGACGCTGAAAAACATCACGGTTGACAAATCCTCCGGCGCAAGCTCCAACACCGAGGACGGCGACTTTTACGGCATGAATGCGGCGCTGCTTGCTACAAACGGCGCACAGCTTGAAATAAGCGGAGCAAAAATCTCGTCTTCGGCACAAAACGGCAACGGCGTGTTCAGCTACGGCAGCGGCACCGTCGTGAATATCTCAGATTCGACCATCACGACCACGGCTGACAACTCCGGCGGAATTCAGACCACCGGCGGCGGCGAGACGAATGCAAGCAATCTTACCGTCAGCACTGCCGGCAATTCCTCCGCCGCAATACGCTCCGACAGGGGCGGCGGCACGGTAAACGTCACCGGAGGCAGCTACACATCATCCGGTTATAATTCTCCCGCTGTCTATTCCACTGCCGACATCACCGTCAGTGATGCCGAGCTCACCGCTGAGAATTCAGAGGCGCTTGTAATAGAGGGCAAGAATTCCATCACCCTTGAAGACTGCACCGTCACCGGCTGCATGAGCAAGACAAACGGCTCAAGCTCCGACGAGAACGTGCACAACGTGATAATCTACCAGTCCATGTCCGGCGATGCAGATGTTGGCACGGGCAATCTCTCAATAAGCGGCGGCAAGCTCATCGGCAAGAGCGGCGATATGTTTTATATCACGAACACCGACGCTGTAATATACCTCTCTGACGTTGATATAACAAACGAGGACAGCGATGCTTATTTAATGCGCATCTGCGGAAACTCCGGCACACGCGGCTGGGGTGAGGCTGGCAAGAACGGTGCGCAGGCGGACGTCACCGCTGACAATCAGGTGCTCGAGGGCAATATTCTCGTCGACAGCATCAGCTCTCTCAAGCTCACGCTTGAAAACTCCAGCAGCTTCACAGGCTGCATCAGCACGTTGAAAAACAGCAATGCAGAGAATTCCGCGGCTGATATCTCCGTCACGATCGGAGAGGGCTGCACATGGAAGCTCACCGGCAACTGCACCCTCACAAGCCTTGACAACAAGGGCCTTATAGATTTCAACGGCTACAGCATTACGCTTGCTGACGGCAGCGTATTAAGTTGATTACCGGCCGGATTTCCGGCTGATAATATATTCTTCCTCATTACTCTCTTTCCCAACCCCAGGCAAATCCCAAGCAAAAAAGCTGCGGCACAAAACCGCAGCTTTTTTGTATTATTTTATATTATTATAATTAATGGCAGCATCCGCCGCAGCCGCAGTCCTCGCCCTCGTCGTGGCCACAGCCGGAGCAGCCGCCGCAGCCGCCGCTGCAGCTGCCCGCGTCTTCACCGAGGATTGGAAGTCTGCCCGTGATGAGCATATCCGCCGCCGTGTCGGCATCGCCGCAGTAGCCCACAACCGGAACTATGCCGTAGCTTAAGAGCACACGCTTTGCCTCGGTGCCCATATTTCCGGTAAGTACCGCATCAACGCTGTTGTCGCGCATCAGATCCGCCATTGCCTGGTGGCCGTGACGGTCGGAGCAGTCTATAAGACGCTTGGTGCAGTTATTCACGTCGGAATCTTTATAATCATATATGGCAAACATCTCCGCATGGCCGAAATGCTCACCGATCTGGCCGTTGTCATAGGCAACTGCGACTATCATGCTTTTTCTCCTTTTTCAATGCAGTCTACGATAGGTGCGATATACTCGCCGCTCACATGCTCCACCTCACCGGCGTCAACCATGGTGGTAATAACCGGATCTATCGGCAGACGTGCCCAATGAGCTATGCCAAACTCCTTTGCAACCTGCTCTGCCTTGCTCTCGCCGAATATTGCGTGCTCCTTGCCGCAGTTCGGGCATTTGAAGTAGGACATATTCTCAACGATGCCGAGCACGGGGACCTTCATAAGCTCTGCCATCTTGACAGCCTTTGCGACTATCATGCTGACAAGATCCTGCGGGGTCGTAACTATGACTATGCCGTCGATGGGCAGGGACTGGAACACGGTCAGAGGGACATCGCCCGTTCCGGGAGGCATATCGACAAACATATAGTCAACATCCTGCCACATAACGTCGGTCCAGAACTGGGTCACTGCGCCTGCAATAACGGGGCCGCGCCACACAACCGGCTCACGCTCATCCTGAAGTATGAGGTTGATGGACATTATCTGCAGTCCGCTGTGGGTGGTGACGGGGATAAGATACTCCTCCGTACCGGTGGCATGCTCCGTAATGCCGAAAGACTTCGGGATGGACGGACCGGTTATATCCGCATCCAGCACTGCGCAGTTATAACCGCGGCGCTGCATCTCGGAGGCCATAAGGCTTGTGACGAGGGACTTGCCCACGCCGCCCTTGCCGCTGACAACGGCAATAACTTTCTTTACACTTGCACCCTCGTGCAGCTCTTTTATAAGGCTCTGCTGCTCACGGCTGGAGCAGTTTTCCCCGCATGTAGAGCAATCATGCGTGCAATCACTCATTATTTTCAGCTTCCTTCCTGTTTGTATATTCTTATTTCATAACCTCAAAATCTGCTTCTTACGTATTATAACCTATTTATAAAATTAGTCAAATCTATATTTTTTAATAGTGTGTCAGTGTGCAAGGCAGCTCAAAGCTTCAGCTTGCGCACGGCGCGCACAAGGTACATCGCGCCAAAGCCCGTAAACACGCCCGTGATAATGCCCGACACGATGAGAATCGGCGCATAGATTATTACGCCCGGCGTCTTTACTATTGCGATGCAGGCCGCAAGCTGCCCCATGTTGTGCGCGACTGCAGACACTGCCGACACCGCCCACAGGCGCTTTTCCGGCACAATCGGCGTCATGACGCACATCACTATGTAGGCCAGCGTACCGCCTGCCGCGCTGTAGAGTATTGCGGATGGGCTGCCCGCAAACACGGCGCCGAGAACTATGCGCATCAGCAGCACGGCGCCTGCCTCTTTTCTGCCGAGTATCAGCATCGTGGTGAGCGTAATTATATTCGCAAGCCCCAGCTTTACGCCCGGTATCGGCACGATGGACGGCAGCTGCGCCTCTATCATGAATATCGTCAGTGCAATAGCCGTCAGTATGGCCATCAGCGCGAGCTTTTTCGTCTTAGGCATCTATGTCGTCACTCTCAATTTTGACCGTCAGATGATGCGGCATGCATATTATCGGCACTCCGCTGCTGCTTATTGCGCCCTGTGCCACACATATGCCGTCCGGGCAGTCCGCCTCGCTGACGCTGATGCAGCCGGGTGCGATGTGTATGGTGTTGTGGCCGTACTCCGTATCGACGTCGTAGTCATACTCCTGCGTCACCGTCGAGAGATTTACGCGCAGTATCTCCTCACCGTCAACACGCACCACTGCAATCGTACCTCCGCCGAGCCGGCTGAGGAGCAGAAATAAAATTATGCACACCAGGCATACGGCAGCAAGCGCGATAATCCATATTTTCGTTTTCTTATCCATACGGGAAAATATATTATTTTTCATGCATTTTATTTTAGTTTATCACGGCGCAGTTGTCAACCGCGCAAATATTGTGTTATAATATTAAATTGTATTATTATGAGTTATTATATCAAGTGAGGAAAACAACATGGAGTCGCTGCGTGAATACGCAATGACAACGGCCAAGTACGGCTTAATTATACTGTCGCTGGCCATCATAGTGCGCTGTATCCGTTCCATGCTCAACGAACGCTACGAGCCGGAGCTCTGGGGCTATATCCGCCGCGGGCGCGAAAAGCTTCCGGTGCTCCACTGGGAAAATATCATCGGCTCATCGCGCTTTTCGGATATACAGGTCGACATGCCCGGCATAAGCCGCGTGCATGCGGTTCTCACCCGCTCTGACAGGGGCGTGTGGCGTCTGTACGACATATTCTCCAAGGGCGGTGTCTGGGTCAACGGCGTGAAGGTCGGCGTAAACGGGGCAGAGCTTCGCAGCAGTGACGTTATAAATCTCGGCGGAACTGTTATGCGTTTTGAGCCCGTCAATACTGAGCAGCGCGAGGCACTCGAGGAATACCGCACCCGCGCGGGGCAGAGTGTTTCACCCGCAATCACACTCATCGAGCTGACGCTGTTTCAGGTCTTTCTGCTGCTGGAGCATCTGTTCAGCGCAGAGTCAGAATACATCGGTGATATTGCGCTGGCCTTTGCCGGGCTTATGTGCCTGCAGTGGCTGTGCTATTATTCCATGCGCTTTATCGGGCGCAGCGGCTTTGAGGTAGAGACTCTTGCCTTTTATTTAAGCTCTCTTGGCATGTCCGTCGCCGCATCGTCAACGCCGGAGGATATGTACAAGCAGCTTTTGCTGACCTTTGTGGGAGTGGGGCTTTTCCTGATAGGCGGCTGGTGGCTGAGAAATCTCAGACGCACCTCGGCAATGCGCATACCCGTGGCCGTGCTCGCGCTGGCGCTGCTGGGCGTGAACGTGGCGACGAGCGATGCCGTATTCGGTGCGAGAAACTGGCTGGAGTTCGGCGGATACTCGTTCCAGCCCTCGGAGTTTGTGAAGGCACTTTATATCTACGTCGGTGCATCCACGCTTGACAAGCTCTACCGCACCCGAAATCTTTATAGTTTTATTATCTTCTCTGCCGTGTGCGTAATCGCGCTAGCACTTATCGGCGACTTCGGCACAGCGCTTATCTTTTTTATCAGCTTTCTTGTAATATCTTTTATGCGCTCCGGTTCAATCGCAACCGTGCTGCTGGCAGTCACCGGCGCAGGTCTGGCGGGCTTCCTCGCCATATCCGTAAAGCCCTATATTGCACAGCGCTTTGCAACCTGGGGGCACGTCTGGGAGGACGTATACGACACCGGCTATCAGCAAACGCGCGCGCTCTCTGCTGCGGCCTCTGGCGGAATATTTGGCAAGGGCGCGGGCGGCGGATGGCTCAAGAGTATTTTCGCCGCCAATACCGACATGGTGTTTGCCATGGTGTGTGAGGAGCTCGGACTCATCGTCGGCATTTGCATGGTTCTCGCCGTGCTGACGCTTGCATTTTTCGCTGTCCGCTCCGCGCGCAACGGCCGCTCGTCGTATTATTCAATCGCGGCGTGCGCTACGATGAGCATGCTTCTGGTACAGCTCGCTTTGAACGTGTTCGGCTCGCTCGACATACTGCCGTTTACGGGCGTCACATTTCCCTTTGTCTCGCGCGGCGGCTCATCGCTGCTGGCGTGCTGGATGATGATGGCCTACGTCAAGAGTGCGGATACACGCCGCAGTGCAAGCTTCGCCGTCAACGCGGTCAAGCGAATCGCTGAGGAAGAGGACAACGACGAGGATACCTGGGAGGACGACGAATGAAGAGAATATCTAACCGCGCCGTCTCCGTGCTTTTAATAGCAGCTCTCGTCATTGCAGGCATGGCTGTCTACGTGACACGCTATGTTGAGGACGGCAGCGACTGGGCACTGTATTTTTCAAGGGCAAATTCCGGTTCGACCGGCGAGATATACGACAGGCGCGGCACTACTCTCGCATACTTCAGCGGATATGAAAACAACTTTGCCGTTGACGAGTGGACGCGCGAGGCGAACTATCATGTCACCGGCGACTACTGGGGGCGCACCGGTACGGGCGTGCTGAGCGCGTTCTGGAGCGAGATGCAGAGCTTTGATCTGATAAACGGCACAACGCAGGTTGAAAACAGCGTCATGCGCCTCAACATCGATGCGGAATTAAATAAATGCATCTATGCGCGAATGTGCAGATTATATAAGCCCCTGCCGGACGATTACGAGCCTGAATATGACGAGGACGGCAACGAGATAAGCCCCGAGCGGGAAAATTACAACGGCGCCGTTCTGGTGTGCAATTATAAAACCGGTGAGCTTCTCGGCATGGTATCCATGCCCTCTGTTGACCCGCTCGAGGCGGACGCGGAACCCCAGGAGGGCGCGTATATAAACCGCTGTCTCTCCGCGACTTTTACACCCGGCTCGGTATTCAAGCTTGTCACATCCGCCGCTGCGCTGGAGAACATATCCGGTTTAACGAGCGAGACGTTTTACTGCGAGGGTGAGACCAAGATTGCCGGCGTTTCGATAACGTGCAAGGTCGCCCACGGTGAGCAGAGCTTTGAGCAGGCGCTGGCAAACTCCTGCAACTGCACCTTTGCCAAGCTCGCCGTCCGCCTCGGTCAGGACACGATGATTGATTATGTGCGCGAATACGGCTTTATCGACTCGCAGAGCCTTGACGGGATATCTACCGCCGCCGGCAATTATCCTCTTGAATTTGTGGGCGATCCGGAGCTCGGCTGGTCCGGTATCGGGCAGTCCACCGATCTTGTCTGCCCCTATTCCATGCTGCGCTTTGTGTGCGCCGTGGCAAACGGCGGCATATTGATAGAGCCGAAGCTTATAAACGACGGGACAGAGCCTGTTTCCGAATGGTATATGAGCTCATCCACCGCAAATAAGCTTGCGGAGATGATGCGCAACAACGCCGTGACCGCATATGATTCCGACAACAACTTTCCCGGCTTGAAAATATGCGCAAAAACCGGTACTGCCGAGGTCGGCGACGGGACATCAAACGCATGGTTCGTCGGCTTCCTTGACGATGATGAGCACCCGTATGCCTTCGTCACCATGGTAGAGCGCGGCGGCGGCGGTCTGGGCGTTGCCGGCACACTGACGAATAACTATTTGCAGGATTATCTCAACACACTGTAAGCGCCGTGATATATAAATAAATTACGGCAGGGAGAATGATATGATAGACGTATCGGTCAGCTCACTGGTAAAATCCTTTGAGATAGGCCATAATATTTTGGACGGGCTGAGCTTTTCCGTCAACACGGGTGAGCGCGTCGGCATACTCGGCCACAACGGCTGCGGCAAGACGACGCTTTTCCGCATACTCACGGGCGAGCTCGACTATGACGAGGGTGAGATCATGATCGCGCCCGGCAAGCGGCAGGGGCTCATCTCGCAGATTCCGGTTTATCCGGAGGGCTGGACCGTTGAGGACGTGCTGTGTGACGCGCACAGGCGGCTTTATAATCTCAGCAGGAGAATAGATGATCTGACGCTCGAGATGGAGCATGACTCCTCCCCCGCTCTTCTGCAGGAGTACGACAGGCTCAGCGAGGACTTCAGACGCCTCGGCGGCTACGATATAGAGATAGACCGCAACCGTGTGGCAAACGGTCTTGATATCCCTCAGCGAATGAGAGAGCAGCTTTTTGATTCGCTCTCCGGCGGAGAAAAGACACGCGTCAATCTTGCGCGTCTGATACTTGAGGACACGGACATACTTCTGCTTGACGAGCCGACGAACCATCTCGATCTGCACGCGACGGAATGGCTCGAGGATTATCTGCTGCACTTCAAGGGAACCGTGCTCGTAATAAGCCATGACCGCTGGTTTTTAGACCGCGTGGTGCAGCGCTCTATTGAAATCTGCGACGGCAAAGCCGAGCTCTACAGCGGCAATTACAGCTTTTACGTTGAAGAACGTCAGCGGCGCTTTGAAGAGAAGCTGAAAAAATACGAAAAGGATCAGGCAAAAATCGCGCAGCTCACACGTGCGGCGGATCAGATGCACCTCTGGGCCTTCATGGGCAATGACAAGCTGCATAAGCGCGCATTCTCCATGGAAAAGCGCATTGAGAAGCTCTCGCACAGCGAGAAACCGACAGAGCAGCGCAAGCTGAGCGTAAAATTCAAGCAGCGCGATTTTGACGGGGACGAGGTTCTGGTCACAGATAATCTCTCCAAGAGCTTCGGCACGAAAAAGCTTTTTGAGGGGCTTGAGCTGCTCGTAGAGGGCGGCGAGCGCGTGGCGCTTATCGGCGACAACGGCACGGGAAAATCCACGCTTGTAAAGCTCATCATGGGCGAGGAGACGCCTGATTCCGGCTATCTCTACCGCGGTCCGTCAGTGCGCACGGCGTATCTGCCGCAGATCGTATCTTTCAATGATGAAAGCCGCAGCATACTCGACACTATGCTCTACGACTGCCGCTGTCAGCCGCAGGAGGCGCGTGACCGTCTCGCATCGTTCGGCTTCAGGGGCGAGGCCGTCTTCACTCCGGTAGGCGCGCTCTCAGGCGGTGAAAAGAGCAGATTGAGACTGTGCATGCTGATGGGCGGGGATATAAACTTTCTTATTCTCGACGAGCCGACAAACCATCTCGACATCGCCAGCCGCGAATGGATGGAGGATGCTCTCTCCGAGTATGAGCAGACTCTGCTCTTTGTCTCGCATGACAGGTATTTTATCGAGAAATTCGCCACACGCATATGGGCACTCGCCGACGGGCATATCACTGACTATCGCGGCAGCTACGCCGATTACTGCGCATGGCGTGAACGGCAGGCCGTATTTGCCCAGAACGAGCGGAACAATTCCAAAAAAGCCGCCGTCAAAAAAGAACCGGCAAAGAAAGAAAGCACCCCCAACCGCGACCGTGCGGCGGCAAAGCTCGAACGCGAGATTGCTGCCATGGAAAAGAAAAGCGCAGAGCTTGACGCGCTCTGCGAGGAATATGCCACCGATTATCAGAAGCTTATGGAGCTTCAGGAGCAGAAGGACGCACTCGAAAACGAGCTGCTGTCCCTGTACGAACGGTGGGAGGAGTTAAGCTCATGAATAAAGCATTTCATTTTGAAACCTGGATGGCAGTCACCGCAGCCCTGCTGGTCTTCGCGGTGTTCTTCCGCTTCGCTCTTGAGGGATATACGTATATTGCGCACACCCTCACGTTTGTCGCCGCACTCGTCGTGCTGCATCGCTTCGCGCCCGCAAAGCTCTGGCACGCGGCGGAAATTCTTGTGGCAATCGGGCTTTTGTACTTCTGCGTCGTAGAAGTATTTATAATCCACAGCGCAACAACTGATTCTGACACTGATAAAAAATACATAGTCGTGCTCGGGGCCCAGGTCAAGGGCAGTCAGCCCTCACCGTCACTGTATTACAGGCTCTGCGGCGCGTATGAGCTGATGTATATCAACCCCGACAGCACTGCCATCGTCTCCGGCGGTCAGGGAGAGGGCGAGGATATCAGCGAGGCTGAGTGCATGTACAACTGGCTTGTCGAAACCGGTGCCGCCCCTTCGCGCATAATCATTGAGGATAAGGCGGAGAGCACGATGGAGAATCTCGAAAACGCCTTTGAGATTATCCGCTCCCTGGGCGACGACCCGAACGGAAACGTGGTTCTTGTCTCGAGCTCCTACCACCTCTTCCGCGCCAAGTCCATGGCCAGAAGCCTCGGCGTTGAAGCCGCCGGATATTCCTGCTCCCCCGGCAATCCCCTCCTGGCCCTGAATTTCTTCATCCGAGAAGCCTTCGGCGTAACCCACCTCTGGGTCTTCGGATACTGAGAGATATAAAATTCCCCGCTGACGCGTCCGGATCACATGATGGTCTAAAACACCGCAGTGGGGAATTTATTTTATATTTATTTTATTACGCCCAAAGCTCGCTGAAATCCTCGTAGCTGTCAAATGCGTAGATTGTGTATATGTCGGACCGGTATATTGGGCTCTGATCCAAACCGCAGTTTTCGTCTTCTGCAGCGCTTAGTATCAGGAAAAATCTGCCGTCCGGTACGGTATCGGTATGGGATTTATTCTGCAGCCATTTATACACGTATTGCATATCATCGCGCTCCGTGATTAAATCCGTGCTGACAATGCGCATCTCTATTTTGCCGTCTGACAGCTCAGTAATTATATTCCCGTTCCAGAAGCTCGAATATCCCTCCGAAAAGCCCTCCTGTTCGAGATAAGAAACGACGTTTTTCAGCTCCGTATTCGCATCTGCCGGAAACATCTGCCTATAGGTATTAAGGCTGCAGAGTGCAAAAAGTGCAAGCAGCACTGCAGTGCATGATTTTTTTATTTTCCCGTCGAGCCTGATTTTTTCAAGGCATATGCAGACGCACGGAAGGGTAAAAGCCAGAACCGGCACGAAATATCTCGTAATCTTGTCCATATCGGTAAAGCAAAAGGCCGCTGCGAGAAGGGCAAGACCGCAGAGCAGGTAAATTGCCGTATATTTCTCCGCATAATCAAACTCTCTGTCTTTCAGAAGCTGCCTTATGCTCAGCGCCGCCGCCAAAAATACAGCCGCGCACAGGAGATTATATATCAGATAGCCTGAGAATATCGCCCCTGTTTTGAATCCGCAGAGCTCCAGTATGCTGCTTATGCAAAACTCAAGACTTTCAAAGCTGAATGATTCAAACAACACAGTTCTGCCGTAGGTATTATTGCCGTAATCACAGAAGCTGTATATTCCGGGGAAAATCAGCTTGTTCACTGCAAGGCCTATAAATGCCGCCGCAACGGAGACAAGCGCAACACGCAAAATTCTTCTGCCTGTTGCCGCGTCCTCATCTTTTGTTTTACAAAGCAGCCCGAGCACTCCCGCCGCTGCCGCCGGCGCCATGAATACGAAAAGCTGCCTCACGCCGCCAAGACCCGCGATCAGAGATATTGCCGCAGTCACGGCAAGCAGCACACAGCTTTTTTTCCGGCTGCTGCATTCTGAATTTCTGCAGAAGAGGCCGAACAGAACGAATGAAATGCAGACGTGCGGTATGTAAAATAATCCGGTCAGTACACTGTAGGTATAGCTCCCCGAAAGCGGCAGCATGAGCACTCCCGCCGAGAGCAGCGCAGTATTCAGACTTATGTTCAGGCTGCGTGCCATAAATATATACGATACTGCAAGGAGTGCCAGCAAAATTGCGCTGCCGACAGCCCTCACCGTCTGCCAGCTGTCGAACACATGAAAGAGCGGCGCCAGAACAAGCTGAATATTCAGCACTCTCAGCTCCGTGGAGTAATACCAGCTTTTTGATAACACCCCGCCCTCCTGTGAGATAAGCTTTGAGAGCACCATCTCACTGGACATATCCGCGTCAATAAACGCCGTACCGCATTTTGCAATATACGTGCATATTGCCGCGTAGCATAAAAGCAGCCATACGAAGGACAATCCCAGCTCGACCTTCCGCTTCATCTTTCCAACCCCTTTATAAAAATCCCTGAAATCTCCAGATTCATACCAGGGACATTACAATCTTTTTTCAGCCCCGGATATAAAATAAATACAACACAAGGCACTGCCGCATTATACAGCAGTGCCTTAATATTTGTCAAATCTGTGCTTTTTTCGGGGCAGATTGTTCCTGCTTTTCTGCCCTTATTTTATACTTGCTTTATTCTTACTTAATTCTTACTTTATTGAGAAGAATGCATCCTTGCCGGGGTACTGGGCTGCATCGAAAAGCTCGTCCTCTATGCGCAGAAGCTGATTGTACTTTGCGACGCGGTCGGTGCGTGAGGGGGCACCGGTCTTAATCTGACCTGCGTTGACTGCGACGGAGATATCGGCAATCGTTGTGTCCTCGGTCTCGCCGGAGCGGTGGGACACGACAGCAGTCCAGCCCGCGCGGTGTGCCATCTGGATTGCATCGAGAGTCTCGGTGAGAGTGCCTATCTGGTTGAGCTTTATGAGCACGGAGTTTGCAGCGCCAAGCTCTATGCCTTTCTTTATGCGTGCAGTATTGGTCACAAAGAGATCGTCGCCGACGATCTGGATGCGGTGGCCGAGGCGGCGGGTCATAAGCTGCCAGCCCTCCCAGTCGTTCTCGCCCATGCCGTCCTCAATGGATATAATGGGGTACTTGTCAACAAAGCCCTCCCACATATCAACCATCTGCTCACTCGTCATGACGGTTCCGCGCTTGGGCAGGTGATAGCACTTGTCCTCCTCGCTGTACCAGTCGGAAACTGCACCGTCTATTGCGATCTTGAAGTCCTCGCCGGGCTTGTAGCCTGCAAGCTCCATTGCCGCGACAAGTGCCTTGAGTGCGTCCTCATCGCTCTCGAGGCTGGGTGCGTAGCCGCCCTCATCGCCAACGCCGGATGCGGGGACGACCTTCTTGAGTGCGTGGAAAACTTCTGCGCACATTCTCAGCGCCTCGCTGAAGCTCTCAGCGCCGACAGGCATGATCATAAACTCCTGAATATCGACATTTGAGCCGGTCGCATGCTGGCCGCCGTTGAGTACGTTCATCATCGGCACGGGCAGAGTCTTTGCGTTTGCGCCGCCGATGTAATTATAAAGGCTGACTCCTGTTGCCTCTGCCGCTGCCTTTGCGCATGCGAGAGATGCGCCCAGAATTGCGTTTGCGCCGAGGCGGGTCTTGTTGGGGGTACCGTCTATTTCAATAAGCATCTTGTCTATCGACACCTGATCGAGCACGTTCAGCCCGACCATAGCCTCGGCGATCTCGCCGTTGACGTTCTCCACCGCGGTAAGCACGCCCTTGCCGTTGTAGCGGGACTTGTCACCGTCACGAAGCTCACACGCCTCGTACATGCCTGTGGATGCGCCGGAGGGGACTGCCGCGCGGCCTATGGTGCCGTCATCGAGAGTGACCTCGACCTCAACGGTGGGGTTGCCGCGGGAGTCAAGTATCTCGCGCGCCATGACATCGACTATCTCAAAATACTGTTTCATCTGTAACTATCCTCCTGTTTCATAGATCGTTATAATTATACCGCAGCTCAGATGAAAAATAAAGTGAACAATATAAAAACAGCGGAGACTCTTTCGAGCCTCCGCCGAACGCATGTTGAAATATATTACTTCTTGCTCATGCCCTTCTGGCGTGCATACTCTGCTGCGCCAAGTGCGCCC
>CAVAPH010000032.1:0-18008 GCA_963590455.1 bacterium
ATTCCCCCGCATTGACAAGGCGGGGCGGGGATGATAACATACTTGGCGGCAGCGTTTGGCTGCAATCAAGTATGAAATAACAGGGACATGATTATATGAACATAGACAAAACACTCTACACCGGCAGACCGGCGGACAAACGCATAGATAAGGAGGAGCGCTGCTATGCGCTGCTTGACGGGCTGGGCATTGAATACTGGCGCGTTGACCACGACTATGCGGATCATATCGAGGACTGCCACGAGGTCGAAAAGGTCCTCGGCTGCGAGATATGCAAGAATCTTCTGCTCACAAACCGGCAGCAGACGGAGATTTATCTTCTGCATCTGCCCGGGGACAAGCCGTTTAAGACGAAAATCCTCTCAAAGCAGATCGGCACGGCGCGGCTCTCCTTCGGCACACCGGAGCAGATGCTTGAGACGCTGGACATCACTCCCGGCTCCGTCAGTGTGCTCGGCCTTATGAACGATAAGGACAAGCGCGTGCATCTTCTTATCGACAGGGATCTCCTCAAGGAGGAGTATTTCGGCTGCCACCCGTGCATAAACAGCTCAAGCCTGAAGTTCCGCACATCTGATCTCATAGAGCGCATCATCCCCGCCATGCAGCATACGCCGGAATACGTGGAGCTGCCCTGGGAGACGGAGTGATATAATTTCCCCGGCATAGATTGAGCTTTGAAAAAATCGTGAAATATAACAAAAAAATTCGCAAATTTGTAAAATTATGTCTTCCAAATTGTGAGAAAATGTTTTATTATAATACAAGGCATATAATCGCGCCGAGAGGTGCGATTTAGATTAAATAATTTAATAAGACATAAGCCCGACGCAAGTCGGAGAATAAGCGGAGAGAAAAATGATAGGTCTGGAAATCGGAGCCATAGTTGAAGGAAGAGTCACCGGGATAACCAAATTCGGCGCATTTGTCGCCATTCCCGGCGGAAGAAGCGGTCTTGTGCACATCTCGGAGGTCGCAAACGCCTATGTCAACGACGTCAACGATTATTTGAGCGTCGGACAGATGGTGAAGGTGCGCATTCTGGGTGTAAATGAAGCGGGGAAGATCAACCTGTCAATAAAGCAGGCAATGGATCCGCCTCCACCTCCTCCGCGCCGCGAGCCGGAGAGGCCGGCACGCCCCGCCGCACCGCGTCAGAATCAGGCCCCGCGCCGCTATAACGATGCCCCGCGCTCTGAGGGCGGCCCGAGAAACTCCGGCGGCGCCCCGTATTCTTCAGGCGGACCGAGAAGCTCCGGTGCACCGCATCAGGGAATGCAGCAGGCCGATCCGCCAAGCTCTGACAGGGCATTTGAGGACAGACTGAAGAAATTCATGCAGGAGTCGGACAGCCGCATTGCGGACAACCGCATGTATTCCGAGCACCGCCAGAGAAACCGCCGCAAGTAATTAAATCTGCCATCGTCTGGGGACGTACTGCGCCCTAAAGGCGATGGCGTGATACTATCTATTCTATACTGATAATAGGAAGGGAAAGAACATGGATTACAAAGCCATATATCAAAGCAAGCTCACAACGGCACAGGAGGCCGCATCGAGAGTTGAGAGCAACTGGCTCATCGGCATGGACGCTGCAATCGCGCAGCCGCCGGTTCTTGTCAGCGCCATCGCAGCGCGCGCAAAGGCAGGGGAGATCTCCGGCGTCAAGGCGTACACCCTTTTGGATGTGTACCCGCTTGAGTTCTACACCGATCCCGAGCTCAACGGAAAGATGAACGGTCTGGCGTGGTTCTCCGGCGGCAACGCCCGCAAGGCAGTGAACGGCGGCTGGGCAGATTACCTGCCGAACTACTACCGTGATGTCCCCACACATATCCGCAATTACTATGAGCCGGATGTGTTTATCACCGAGGTCTCTCCCATGGATAAGCACGGCTATTTCAGCCTCGGTACTGTCTCCTCCCTGAGCGAGGCATCTATCGAGAAGGCAAAGCGCGTATTCGTCGTTGTCAACGATAAGCAGCCCAGAGCGGTCTGCGGCCTGCAGATTCACGTGAGCCAGGTTGACGCCGTCATAGAGGACAACCATGAGCTCGCAGTGCTTCCCGCAAACGTGCTCGATGAGACCAGCAAGACCATCGGCGGCTACATCGCCGAGATGATCCCGGACGGTGCATGCATCCAGCTCGGCATCGGCGCAATTCCCGACGCAACCGGTATGGCGCTCAAGAACAAGCACGACCTCGGCATCCACACCGAGATGTTCACCGACTCCATGGTGGAGCTTATCGAGTGCGGCGCTGTCAACAACAGCAAAAAGCAGATCCACCGCGGCCAGTCCGTCACGACCTTTGCATACGGCTCTCAGCGCATATATGACTACATAGACGATAACCCCGCAATTGCCATTCTCCCGGTTGACTACGTGAACAACCCCGAGATTATCTGCCAGAACGACAACATGATTTCTATCAACGCCGCAGTCGAGATAGACCTCTGGGGTCAGGTCTGCGCGGAGACGATAGGCACAAGACACCTCTCCGGCACCGGCGGCCAGGTCGACTTTGTGCGCGGCGCATGCCAGTCCAGAGGCGGCAAGAGCTTTATCGCCTTCACCTCCACCGCAAAGAACGGCACTGCCAGCAAGATTCAGCCCATACTCACGCCGGGCGCTGTCTGCACCACCAGCAAGAACGATGTCGACTACGTCGTCACGGAGTACGGCGTTGCCCATCTGCGCGGTCAGTCACTCGGCAGCCGCGTAAAGCAGCTCATAGCCATCGCTCACCCCGACTTCCGCGATCAGCTCACGTTTGAAGCCAAAAAGCGCGGCATGATGATATAATTTAATATTAATTAATAAGCAGCAGGGCAGATTTTCAAATGCCCTGCTGTATTTTGTTTACTTGTTTGCACTTGCGGTGTGCGCATTATAGTGATAGAATATAAAGCCGAAAATAAAACCGAAATTATTCAGGTATAAATTTATTATTATCCGGAGGATATTAAAATGATTGCAATAGGCAGTGATCACGGCGGATTTGAGCTTAAGCAGGCCATTATGGCGCATCTCGACGCAAGAGGACTTGAATATAAGGACTTCGGCACCTACAGCACCGCAAGCTGCGACTATCCCGAGTACGGCAGAGCAGTGGCAAAGGCAGTTGCAAGCGGCGAATACGAGCGCGGCATACTCATCTGCGGCACCGGCATCGGCATTTCAATTGCGGCAAACAAGGTCCCCGGCATCCGCGCGGCACTCTGCACTGACTGCTTCATGGCAGAGGCGACAAGACAGCACAACGACGCGAACATACTCGCTCTCGGCGGCCGCGTTGTGGGCGAAGGCCTTGCACTGAAGATCGTTGACACCTTCCTTGACACTCCGTTTTCAAACGATGAGCGTCACATAAGAAGAATTGCGAAAATAGAGGGATAATATCAGCCCGATAAGCTCAAAGGGAATAACCCCGGAGAGCCGGAGGAATCATATTGGCACGAAATCAGGAATTTTACAAAGGCCGGCGCAAGAAGAGAAATTACGCGCTTGTGCCGTCGGCCATCACGCTGGGCGTCATAATGCTGCTGGTGGTGCTCTTCTACGGTATGCAGAAGTACGCCGTCATAACCAAGGACGGAGTCAGCGTAGAGCTGCCCATACTCCAGGAGGGCGAGACAACGGTTGACAGCTCCGGCAACGAGGTCAGGGTGTTTGACACCGTGGATACGGAGCTTGTGTACGATCAGCCCGACTACTCGTATATCAAGGCCACCGCGGGGACCGATGTGCCCGAGTTTCGCGGGATATTCGTCCCGTATACGGATCTCAATTCCGACAAGCTCAAGGAGTACACGGACAGACTTAATCAGGGCAACGGGCTTGTGCTCGAAATGAAGCCGCGCAGCGGACAGCTGATGTGGGATTCAAACGCGGAGATGGCTCTCGGCTACGGCCTGAACACATCCAGCGAGCAGACGGCGGATATGCCGAATCTCATTGCCCAGCTCAAAGAGGACAAGAAGGGCATATATCTCTGTGCGCAGATAAGCTGCTGCATAGATGAGCTGCTCGCCTCGCGCAGTACCTCGTTCACGCTTCGCCGCGCTGACAACAACGCAAACTTCATTGACGGCTACGGCACCTGGCTCGACCCGTACAATGTGAGCGTGAGAAATTATATCGTCGAGCTTGCGCAGGAGCTTTTCGACATGGGCTTTGACGAGGTCGTACTGGCGGACGTCATGCATCCGGTGCTTGCCGAGGGTGACACGACGGAGTTTGTCTACACGCGCACGCTCTCCACGGATCCGAGTGCCGCCACGGCGGTCTGCGGTTTTGCGATATACGTCGCAAACCACCTTGAGGATCGCTCCGGGCTGCTGTCGATATACTGCGAGTCGTCAACCGCGCTTGCAAAGACCGATACGAACGGACAGGATGCGCAGCTTTTCATGAAGATATACGACAGAGTGTATCTGCGCACGGACAAGTACTCCTACTCCTATAACGTCGATGACATGAAAAATAGCGTCGCCAACGGAAAGGTCACTGACAGGCTGCTGCCCGTTGTGGAGAACTACCTGCCGGACAATACGTCGTGGCTGCTCGTAGACGCGGTCGAGGAATCAGAGGATTAATTTAATATTAATAAAAAATAACCGGCACACTGTCATATCAAAACAGTGTGCCGGCTGCGTTATTATAATTATATAATCACTTGGTGCCGAATATACGGTCGCCTGCGTCGCCGAGACCGGGGACGATGTAGCCGTGCTCGTTGAGGTGATCGTCAAGAGCTGCAATGAAGATATCGACATCGGGGTGATCCTTCTGCATGCGTGCAACACCCTCGGGAGCGCCGATGATGCTCATGAGCTTGATGTGCTGTGCGCCGGCTTCCTTGAGGAAGTTGATGGCTGCAGAGGCGGAGCCGCCGGTTGCAAGCATCGGGTCGACAACGATGACATCACGCTCGGAGATGTCAGCGGGCATCTTGAAATAGTACTTTACGGGCTTGAGGGTTTCGGGATCGCGGAAAAGACCGATGTGGCCGACCTTCACGTTCGGCATCATGCTGACCATACCGTCAACCATGCCGAGACCTGCGCGGAGAATGGGAACCACGGCCAGCTTCTTACCGGCGATGCGATGGCACTTTGCGACTGCCACAGGAGTCTGAACGTCGACCTCCTCCAGGGGCAGATCACGTGTGGACTCATAGCACATCAGCATTGCTATCTCGGAGATAAGCTCACGGAATTCCTTGACGCTGGTTTTCTCGTCGCGGAGGATGGACAGCTTGTGCTGGATAAGGGGATGGTCAAATACGCATACTTTGCTCATGTTCTGACTCCTTTAATTATATTTAGAGCATTGCCAAAATTGCAAAAGGCGAATACCCATGGAATAACAAGATAATATATTTAATATATTTATTTAGCAGCCTGTGCGGCGGCCTCTCTGTCGAGGCGCTCCTGACGCTCACGCTCCGCCTGAGAGAGACGCAGATATACGGGCAGCAGCGAGTCTGCATTCCCGGCGGGCTTATCAGCTGCCGCCATGGCGACGCCCCAGGCACTCTGCCACACCAGATTTTCCGGTGCCGCCGTGCAGGGGACAGAGTTCTCGTCAAAATACTTCTTGGCAAGCGCGGTGCCGTCACCGACGAGGAACACGCTCTCACCGAGGGCGCGCAGCTCATCTGCAAGCTCTGCAAGCGCAACGGGCCTGTCCGGCGTGATGCGCACGGGCCTGCCGTTTTCTATCTTGAAAATCGCGTTATATACCTGCGAACGTCTTGCGTCCATCACGGGGCATATATACCCGCCGTGTGCCAGACCGTGCCAGGCCATTGCCTCCAGCGTGGAGACGCCGACGCAGGGCTTTTCGGCTGCCCAGGCGAGACCCTTGACTGCGGATACGCCGATGCGTATGCCCGTAAACGAACCGGGGCCGTGCGCAACCGCGATCACGTCCACGTCGCTGAGGCTGAGCTCCGCATTTTTCATCATGTCCTCCGCCATGGGCAGAAGAGTGCGGCTGTGCGTGAGCGCACTGCACTGCGTATACTGGGACAAGAGCGCACCATCGCGCACGAGCGCAACAGACGCGGCCTTTGCAGAGGATTCAAAGGCTAAGATCAGCATTTTGTCCCCTCCTCGATAGTAATCTTTCTTTCGTTGTCACTGAGCTTGTCTATGCGTACGACTATCTCGTCACCGAAGAAAGCGTCCTGCACATTCTCGCTCCACTCCACGGCACACACTGCGCCGCGGTTGAGGTAATCCTCCCAGCCGATGTCGAACAGCTCGTCCGCATCCGAGAGCCTGTACATATCGAAATGTATCAGCTCCCTCTCACCGAGATACTCGTTGACTATGGTGAACGTAGGGCTGGAGACACGGCAGTCTATCCCCATGCCGCGCGCCATTCCGCGCACGAAAGCGGTCTTTCCCGCACCGAGGTCACCGTACATTGCGACCACCGTTCCGCCGGGGAGATCCTTTGCAAAGCGCTCTCCGATCTGCTCGGTCTCGCGCTCGTTTTTTGAAATATACTCTGCCATTTCTGACTCCATTGTTTCTAAATTCGTAATATTATACACCACGCGCGGCATT
This sequence comes from bacterium, assembly GCA_963590455.1. Classification (GTDB taxonomy): domain Bacteria; phylum Bacillota; class Clostridia; order Oscillospirales; family Oscillospiraceae; genus Limivicinus. Next base: position 6,580 of record CAVAPH010000032.1, read on the forward strand.
GCGTAAAGTGCAATTATGTGCTAAAATAGCCTCCGTACGAATTGCGGATTTTGGTAATACTTCATTTATATTGACCAAAACTGGTTAAAAGTTGCTTTTTTCGCTGAAAGGCGGTGCTATTATAAAAAGAATAAAGCCTTATGTTGAAACATTCTTCAAACGTGCGGATATTTTTCTGCTCGTCATGTGCATAATCTGCTCGCTTTTCGGGATTGCCGCCATACATAAAGCGGTTGTCGGCATGTCCGAGGGCGGATGGAGCGGCATGGAGAACCCGACAAAGTTTATAGTGGTTCAGGCATTCTCAATGCTCCTCGGCATAGGCCTGTTTGTGCTGCTGACGGTTATAGATTCAGATCTGCTGGGCGAGCAGTGGAAGGCGCTGTGTGTGATAAACGTGCTGCTGCTTATCGCCCTCGTTGTCTTCGGACAGGACGACGGCACCGGCAACAAGAGCTGGATACGTTTCGCCGGCATAGGTCTGCAGCCGTCGGAGGTTATAAAAGTCCTGTATATCATAGTCTCCGCAAAGCAGATGACCTACCTGAAGGAATATAAAGATATAAACTCGTTTCTCTCCGTCGTGGAGATGGCGGCGCATTTCGTCGTCGTGTTCGGCATGATAGTCGTGGTCTCCGGTGACCTCGGAAGCGCGACAATTCTTATGGCAATATTCCTCGTCATGTTCTTCGTTCTGGGCGTCCGGCTTTACTGGTTTGCAGTCGGCGGCGCGGCAGTTGCTGCAGCGATACCGGTTTTGTGGACGTATTTCCTTAAAGACTACCAGAAAAAAAGACTTATCGCCCCGTATGACTCCTCCGTTGACCCTGACGGCTGGGGCATCACCTGGCAGACAACACAAAGTAAGCTCTCTCTCGCCTCCGGCCGTCTGACCGGCGTTGATGAGGGGCACAGCGCAACGGTTTTCACCGGCAAGCATACGGACTTTATATTCGCCTGCATCGGCGAGAACTATGGCATGATAGGCTGCCTTATCGTCATCACGCTGCTGACTATAATTATTATCCATTGCGCATACGTCGGCCTGCACGCCGGCAGAACCTTCGATATGCTCGTGTGCATGGGCGTTACCGCGGCCGTCGCATTCCAGACCTTTATCAACATCGGCATGTGCCTCGGCATCACCCCCGTTATCGGCATCACGCTCCCGTTCTTCAGCTACGGCGGCTCCTCAATGGTTACAATGTTCGGCGCAATGGGACTTGTGTCAGGAACAAAATTCAAACCCAAGCCCGAACACGGGTCGTTATTATATTAAAAAATTATATAATTATAAAAAATGCAGCAGGTTTCGGCCTGCTGCATATAATTTTTATTCACGCCAGACGGCTGCGGACCAGCTGATAAAGATACTCAACGCCGTATTTCAGTGCGTCCTCGTCCATGAGATAACGGCTGTTGTGATGCGGGATGGTGGTGCCCTTCTCCTCGCTGCGGGCACCAAGCTCCACGAAGAAGCCGGGGCAGTTTTCCTGGAGAGCGGAGAAGTCCTCGCCGGGCATCAGAGGATCAATTTCCAGCACGGCGCCTTCGCCAAAGTGCGATGCAATTACATCCCGGCCGGCTGCCGTCAGAGCCTTGTCGTTGATAACGGACGCATAGCCCAGGCTGAACTTGAAATCGCATGTCGCACCGTTGGCGGCACAGATACCGCGGACGAGCTCCTCCATCAGCACGGGAAGCCGCTCACGGGTCTCTTTGCTGAACGTACGTGTGGAGCCGACGATGCTGACCTCACCGGGGATAATGTTGTAGGCCTCTCCGGCGTGAATCATGCACACGGACACCACAGCGGGCTCCACAGCCTGAATCCGGCGTGAAACCATGGTCTGCAGTGCGCCCACAATTTCACCGGCAATGACGATGGGGTCCACGCAGGTCTCGGGAAAGGCCGAGTGCCCGCCCTTACCGATAACCCGGATATCAAAACGGTCGGTGGCGCTGGTCAGGGCGCCGGAGCGTACGCCGAATGTGCCCGTGGGGAAGTTGGAGCTCAGGTGCATGCCGTACAGCTCGTCCACGCCGTCCATCACACCGGCGCGCAGCATCTCAATCGCGCCGCCGGGAGGCAGCTCCTCCGCATGCTGGAAGAGAAAACGCACCTCACCGTGAAGCTGTTCGCGCTCATTCGAGAGAAGTTTTGCCGCCGCCAGCTGCATGGCAGCGTGGCCGTCATGTCCGCAGGCGTGCATTACACCGGGATTGACTGAGGCATACGAAAGCCCCGTCTCCTCCTGAAGCGGAAGCGCGTCGATGTCCGCCCGCAGCGCCAGAGTGCGCCCGGGCTGAGCGCCCTTCAGAACCGCTACTACGCCGGTCTTAGTGGGGAACTCCAGCGTCAGGCCGGGGATCTTCTTCAGCTCCTGCGTCAGGTAGGCTGTGGTTTGCTCCTCGTGAAAAGAGAGCTCCGGATACCGGTGCATATGGCGCCGCCAGGCAATCAGCTCAGGCTCTAAAGCCAGCACTTCTTTTGAGATCATAATCATTGCTCCTATTTAAAAATAACTTCCACAAAATGCCCTATGAGAAAGAACAAATCACAGATTTTAACTGGTAAAAAAGCACAATTCGTTTAAATTATATGAAATAACTGCGCTTTTCATCAAAAATTATGGGCATGGTATTATCTTGACTTTTCTTAACGATAAGATAGAATAAAGAAGTCTTTTTTCTAAAATACCGAATGAAAAGGGGGGACTGCCATGCTCGAGGATATCGCCGGAGCTATGCTGGGCAGCCGCCCCTTTGATCTTTTAATCCGCAATGTGCAGATAGTCAATGTCTTCAACGCCTCTATTGTACGTGGCGCTATCGGAATTGTCAACGGTCAGATTGCGGGAGTTTTCGACGCCGGGGAAGCACCGGAGAGCCGTCGGATCATCGACGGCGGCGGTGCGTATGCACTGCCCGGCTTTGTTGATTCACACATGCACCTGGAGAGCAGCATGCTCACGCCGGACAACTTTGCCCGCGTAGCGCTTTCCTGCGGCACGACCACGGTGTGCGCAGATCCGCACGAGATTGCAAATGTGCTGGGCATTGAGGGCGTCCGCGGTCTGGCGGAGGCCTGCCGGAATCTGCCGCTGCGGGTACTGCTCACGGCCCCCTCAACAATTCCCTCTGCCCCCGGTCTGGAGGGCTCCGGCTTCGACGTCGGCCCTGCAGAAATGGATGCTCTGCTGGAGATCCCGGGCGTGGCGGGACTGGGCGAGGTCATGGACTTCAATGCCGTCGCCGCCGGTGATTCGCGCATGCTTTCCGTGATTGAGACCGCGGCCAGACACGGCGTTTTCCTCGACGGCCATGTTTCTGCGCTGACCGGACGCCGCCTCCAGATTTTCAAAGCGATGGGCATTGACAGCGATCATACTACCAGTTCTGCCGATAAGCTCCGTGAAGAGCTCGCAATGGGCTTTACCGTTCAGGTTCAGGAATGCATGCTGAGCCGTGAAATCGTGCAGACCATGAACGAGGCACCTGTGCAGGATCGCATTTGCCTTGTAACAGACGATGTGCCGCTGCCGCGGCTGATGCGGCAGGGGCATCTGAATTTTGTGGCCGAGCGGGCTATGGAGCTTGGGCTGGACCCCATCCGGGCTATCAGATACACGACTATTAATCCGGCAGCCCGTCTGCGGCTATATCATACCGGCGGCATTGCGCCCGGCATGGAGGCGGATATCCAGATTGTAAAAGATCTGCGCCACCCAAAGCCGGAATTGGTGCTCCGCGCAGGGAAAATTGTCTGGGAGCACGGAAACTATCTGCCCCAGACGCCCCCTTATCATATTCCCGATCATCTGCGCGGCTCTGTGCATCTGCGCCCTGTCACGGAGGATGATTTTGTTGTTCATACAGCCGTTCCCGAAGGCTTTAGCGGGGGAACTGCCGTGGTGAATCTTATCGGGCAGGACGGCGTTTCCACCCGCACGGCGTGGGTACGGAGAGAGCTTGCTCTGTCATATGGTGAAAACGGCAGTGCCCGTCTGGAGACGGCCTCGTATCTTAAAATGGCGGTGTTCAACCGCTACGGTCTGGACAGGCATGGCGTGGCTCTGCTGACAGGTATGGACGGCGTGACCGGCGCCGCAGCCCTGACCTACGGGCATGACTGCCACAACCTCGCGGTCTACGGCGGAAACGACCGGGATATGGCGCTGGCGGCCAACACACTCCGGAACTCACAGGGCGGTCTGTGCAGCGTTGAAAACGGAAAGGTGCTGACACTGATTCCGCTGCCGCTGGCCGGACTGATGTGCGATCTTCCGCCTGAGACCCTTCTGGAGCAGATGGAGCAGTTCTTATCGGACTGCTGCCGTATGGGCTTTAAGCACAAAAATCTGCTGACGTTCTTTACACTTATGCCGCTTGCGGTTTCGCCGGAGCTGAAATGCTCGGACCTGGGGCTGGTGGATGCGCTGCATAAGCAGCTCGTGCCCCTGATAGAAGAGATAAAGGAGAGTGGTTCGGATGGAACATAAACGCCGCGCACTGCTGCTGGCTCTGCCGACCGTACTGACCCTGCTGTTTTTCTTTGTGGCACCTATGGTGTATATCCTGATTCACACCCTGCTGGAAAACGGCGTATCAGATTTCGTGGAGTTCTTTACGGATAGCTTTTACCGCAACATTCTCTGGGTTACCCTCCGTGTGTCGCTGGTGTCCACTGCGATATCCCTGCTGCTGGGCTATCCCACGGCTTTCTATATGGCACGTACCAAGTCGCGCATGAAGCAGGTCATGATGATCGTGATTCTCTTCCCGTTTCTGGTCAGCGCCGTGGTGCGCTCCTACGGTTGGATGGTCATTCTGGGTACAAACGGCCTCTTAAATCAGCTGCTTCAGACGCTGGGCCTGATTTCCTCACCGCTGAAAATCCTGAACACGGAGACGGCGGTTATCATCGGCATGATTCATCTGCTGGTTCCGTACATGGTGCTCTCACTCGTGGGTGTCCTCCAGAGCATCGACCCCAACGTGGAATGCGCGGCATACAGCCTGGGCGCGTCCCCGTTCCAGACCTTTTCCAAGGTTATCTTTCCTCTGAGTCTGCCGGGCATTATCTCCGGCTGCGTGCTGGTGTTCACCATGAGCATGACCTCGTACGTGACGCCGAAGCTGCTGGGCGGCTCCAAGTTCAGGATGATGGCTACCATGGTTGTGCAGGAGATCAACGTGAACTTTGACTGGGGCGCGGCCTCTGCCATCAGCTATATCCTGCTGGCGGTCATTCTGCTTGTGCAGGTTGTGGTGGTGCTGTGCACCTCCGGATATATGAAACGTATGGGAGGCGGGAAGTAAAATGCGCGAAAAAGATGTGAATTTGCCGTGCCGGATCTTCGCCATTCTGGTGATGCTCTTCCTGCTGGCGCCTCTGGTCGTCATCGTCATTGCGTCCTTTACCCCCACGGCACTCATCACGTTCCCGCCGCAGGGCTTTTCACTTAAATGGTACGCCAATATTTTCAAGTCCTCCACACACTTTATGGAGGGTCTGGTGAACAGCCTGAAAATCGGCATTCTGGCCACGGCTCTGGACATCCTGCTGGGTGTCACGGCGGCTCTGTCGGTCTGCCGTTATAATTTCAAGGGTAAAAATGCCCTGCTGAACTACTACACATCCCCCATGTATGTGCCGAGCGTTGCCTTCGCGTTCGTGCTGCTGCAGGTTTACAGTCAGATCGGCGGCGTGCCCGGTATGCTGCGCATCTTCATCGGCCATCTGGTTATAATTCTGCCCTATATAGTCCGCAATACAGTCTCCGTGCTCCATGTGTTCGACTGGACGCTGGAGGATGCGGCCACCTCGCTGGGCGCCACGCCCATACAGGTGCTCTTTAAGATTACCATTCCTCTTGCACGCCCCGGCATCCTGGCAGGTGCGCTGCTGTCCTTCCTGTATTCCTTCGACGAGGTGGCGCTGAGCAGCCTGCTCTCTACCCCGAAGTTTATTACCCTGCCGATACGCATCATGAACTATATGGAGCTGACCTTCGACCCGACGCTGGCTGCCATATCCACGCTGCTGATTCTGGCGTCGCTGGTGCTGATCGTGCTGATGGAAAAGTTCGTGGGTCTGGATATGTTTGTTAAGTGAGAACGGAAAGGTGTAAATTATGGCTACTTTGGAATTACAGGGACTGACGAAGCAGTTCGGCGATTTTACGGCAGTGGATTCCATTAATCTGAAAGCCTCCGAGGGCGAAATGATCGCTCTTCTGGGCGGCAGCGGCTGCGGCAAGACCACCACGCTGCGCATGATTGCCGGCTTTACCGAACCCACGGCCGGACAGATTCTCGTGGACGGAAAAAATGTTTCCGCCATCCCGCCCTACCGCCGCAATATCGGCATTTTCTTTCAAAACTACGCACTGTTTCCCCATATGACGGTGTTTGAAAACGTGGCCTTCGGGTTAAAGCTGCAGAAGCTGCCCAAGGCGGAAATCCGCGAGCGGGTGGAGCAGATGCTCGCCCTCGTAAAGCTGACCGGAATGGACAAGCGCTACCCCCGGCAGCTCTCCGGCGGACAGCAGCAGCGCGTGGCTCTGGCAAGGGCTCTTGTGACGCGTCCGTCTATTCTTCTGCTCGATGAGCCGCTCTCCAACCTTGATGCAAAGCTCCGTGTTGAAATGCAGGTGGAGATCAAGCGCATCCAGAAGGAGCTGGGGATTACCACTATTATTGTCACCCACGACCATGAGGAGGCAGTTTCTCTTGCAGACCGCGTCATTGTTATGAACGCCGGCCATATTCTGCAGATCGGAAAGCCGCAGGAGGTCTTTGACCGCCCGGCATCCCCGTTCATTGCGGACTTCATGGGCTTTTCCACATTTATTCACGGCGTGGCAGCCGGGACGGAGGGCGAGATGCGCCTCATCCGCTGCGGCAGCAAAACGCTTCAGGTTCCGGCCGAATACAGCCGGACGCTGGCAGAGGGCGACCCCTGCGTGCTGGCCATCCGCTCCGAAAATATCCGGATCGCGGAGCAGGAGGGCCCCAATACCGTGCGCGGCACCGTCAGAAGTGCCACGTACAAGGGTCACACCACACGGCTGGAGGTTTCCGGCTGCTTTGACGAGATGGTGTACCCCGCAATTTATGAATATGCGGATGTGCAGGAGGGCAGTGAGGTTCTGCTTCATTTCCCCGCCCAGCACTTCTGTATATATCAGGCGGACGCTGAATAAAGCTGTGGCACGAGCCGCATGATTTAACAGTGTTCCCTGGAAAACAATCAATATTATCAGGAGGATGTACAAATGAAAGGCAAGCGTATTCTTACGGGCCTGCTGGCCCTGCTCATGACCATGAGCCTGGCAGCATGCAGCAGCACACAGGAGGAGACTCCCGCAGAGGACACCACCGCTACCGCAGAAACCACTGTTACCGAAGCAGCTGAAGAGACCGAAACAACCGACGGAACCCAGGACTTCGGCGGAGCCGAGCTCGTGGTTGCTACCTGGGGTTGGGCTGAAGCAGGTCTCAAGACCCTCGCCGCCGACTTCGAGGCACAGTACAACTGCACCATCGTTGTTGACCCCACCAGCGGCAACGGCGACCGCCTCAACAAGCTGATGGCTGAGCAGAATGACCCCACTGCTGATGTGGCTCTGCTGACCAAGAGCTTTGCCCAGACCGGCAACGAGGCTGGCCTGTTCGAGACGATCGACACCAGTGTTGTCACAAGCCTTGGTGACCTGTATGACTTCGCACTCAACGCCGATGGCTACGGCCCCTGCTATTCCGTCTGCCGCTACGGCATCATGTACAATGCAGATGCACTTGAGCAGGCAGGTCTGCCCGCACCCACCTCTTACGAGGATTTGTTCGATGATCAGTATGCCCACATGGTAGCACTGCCCGACATGACATCCACTGCCGGACCTTACATGCTCGTAGCTATGGCTGAGGCCATGGGCGGCAGCCAGGAGGATGTTACCCCCGCTATGGAGCTCATGCAGGAGAAGAAGGACAACATCGATCTCTGGTACACCACCTCTTCTGACGTCGTCAACGCCTTCACGACCGGTGAGGCATGCATCGCCGTCTTCATGGACATCAATATGCCCAGCCTGACCGAGAGCGGCCTGAACATGGTTTGGGTTGATGCTTCCGAGGGCTCCTTCGCTGCCCCTGCTACCGTCAACGTGGTAAAGAACTGCAAGAACCCCGAGCTGGCTCAGCTGTTCGTTGAGTATCTTGTCTGCGAGAGCACCCAGAACAAGATCGCAGAGGTTCTGAACGAGGCGCCTGTTAACAAGAATGCCACCATGGACGATTCTCTGAAGACCTATCTCGCTTACGGCGAGGACTCCATGAGCGCTCTCAAGGAGTTTGACGAGGCCTATATCTCTGCAAACAAGGAAGCCTGGATTGACACCTTCCAGCGCACTGTAGCAGTTCAGTAATTTTCAGATTTCCGGAACGGGGGAGACGTCAGTGCGTTTCCTCCGTTTTTTTCAATCTCATAATCTCATAAGGAGAAGCTTACGATGAAGTTGACTGTCCTATCGGAAAACACGGCTCTCAATCCCGAGCTGGAGGCAGAATTCGGCCTCTCTGTCTATCTTGAAGAAGGGGAGACCCGCCTGCTGTTCGACACGGGAGAGAGAGGCACCTGCCTGCGAAACGCGCAGAGGCTTGGAATAGATCTCAGTCAGGTTACCGCCGTGGCATTCAGCCACAACCACAGGGACCACTGCGGCGGCTTTTTGCAGCTTGCTGAAATTCTGCCGGCGGATGTGCCTGTATATGCCCACACAGGTTTCTTTCAGCGGAAGTGGTGGGACCATCGCTTTGACCCGCCCGAGCAGGAGACCTATGGCAGAACGATAGAGCTGGTAGGCCCGGTGATGGAGGCCTCGTGGTTTTTCCAACACGGACTGAGCGGCTTTCGCTGCATGGCTGATGACACGGTGGAGATTGGCCCTCATGTGTATCTGCTGGGGAATTTCCCGCAGCCCGGAGCGGATGAGAGCGTGCATCCGTCCTCTGTGATGGAGGCCCCTGACGGAAGTTTTATACCGGATTCGTTCCCGGAGGAGCAGGTCTGCGTAGTGGATACCCCGGCAGGCCTGATAGTTCTCACCGGCTGCGCCCATAACGGAATTTGCAATATTCTCACCACGGTCGAGAAGCGTTTCCCGGGCAAGACTGTCCATGCTGTCTTCGGGGGCACGCATCTTGTCCCGCCGGACCCGGAGCGCATTGCCCGGACGACTGAGTTTTTCTGCGGCCATGGCATCGCATGCGCCGGAGTTTGCCACTGCACCGGCCTTATGGGGCTTGAGGCCTTCTCAAAAAACGTGCCTGCATATCTGCCGACCGGCACAGGCCTTGTATGGCAGACGGCGTCATATCAGGACTGACAGCGTGTATTTATTTAATAATATTAATTTAATAATAAGCGGCGTTTTTCGCGGCGTAAATAAAAAATGCAGCAGGTTTCGGCCTGCTGCATTAATAATTATTATATTTATTATATCTTGTACTTCTCGCTGAACTGCTCGTAATATTTATCAAAATTATGAGAGTGGAGCTCCTTGAGGTTTATGATATACGTGTGCGCGTCGTACTCGTGTGCATGCAGCTCTATAAGAGCGATTGCAAGGTTGGAGCAGTGGTCGGCAACGCGCTCGAAATTCGTGAGAAGATCGTTGAATATAAACCCGTTTGAGAGGGAGCATTCGCCGCGCTGAATTCTGTCAACATGGCGCAGCTTCATCTCATCGCAGAGCACGTCTATGCACTCCTCAAGCGGCTCAACCATATATGCCTTGGAGCTGTCGTCATCTATGAACGCCTCAAGGGCAAGCGAGAGTATTTCGGATACCGCAGAGGTGAGCACGGAGATTTCCTGCTCCGCATCATCGGAAAATACGATCTTTTTCTCCGCCTTTTCCTGTGCACTCTCGGAGATGTTGACGGCGTGGTCGCCTATACGCTCAAGGTCACTGAGTGCATGCAGATATCTGGAGACGCGCTCGCTCTCTTCAACGGTCAGCTCAAGCGCGGTCACTTTGACGAGATATGTACCCAGCTTATCTTCAAACTGGTCTATGAGATCCTCAACCTGCTCGACCTTATCAAAATCCGACTGAGTGAAATTGCCCAGCAGCTTGATAGAGCGGAGCAGATTTTCTTTTGCTGCACCTGCCATGGAGTTGATCGTGAGCCGGCTCTGCTCCACCGCGACGGCGGGATGCTCAAGGAAGCGCTCATCAAGGCGGTCAAATTCCATGTTCGCGTTGCGCTCCGCCTCGCTCTCCTTGACAATACGGCAGATAAAGCGCTCCATCTTGTCCACGAAGGGCAGAAGTGCAAATGCGGTAATCGTGCGGAATATGGAGTTGAGAAGCGCGATTGTGACGGTGTTCATCACAGTGTATTTAATGCCGAAGTCGAGGAAAATGTCCGGTATATAAAAGAATATAGCACAGAATATTGCGCCGGTCATCTCGGAGATGAGATAGGATACGGCGGCGCGGCGTCCGTTTACGCGGGCACCGATTGCGGAGAGAAGCACGGGGACTGCAGCGCCGACGGAAATGCCGAGGGTAATCGGGAATGCCGTGGCAAAGGTAATCGCGCCCGTTGCGGAGAGCGCCTGCAGTATACCGACGGCGGCAGATGCACTCTGCAGCACTGCCGTGAACACGGCGCCGACGAGAATGCCGAGTATGGGGTTGGAGAAGGTCGTGAGAATGCCGATGAAAACCTCGCTCTCACGCAGAGGGGAAACTGCGCTGCTCATGGACTGCATGCCGAACATCAGCACCGCAAAGCCCAGAAATATGTCGCCCACATGCCGCTTGGTGACGTTCTTGCAGAACATGCGCAGCACGATGCCGACGACTGCCACGATTGCGGAAATTGTAGAGGTGGAGAGTATGGACGCCCAGCCGCCGCTGCCCTGAATATCTGAAAGGCAGATTATCCAGCCGGTGACGCTCGTACCGATGAGAGCGCCGAGAATGACGGATATTGCCTGCCGGAGCTTCATCATGCCGGAGTTGACAAAGCCGACCACCATGACGGATGTCGCGGCGGAGGACTGAATAACGCCTGTCACTCCCGCACCGAGGAGAAGCCCCTTCAGCGGCGTGCTTGAAAGACGGTAGAGAATAAGCTCCAGACTGCTGCCTGCAACTCTCTTAAGTCCCTCGCCCATCAGCGTCATGCCGAAAAGGAACAGTGCCACACCGCCCAGAAGCGAAATAAGATTAGATACGCTCATATAGCTCCATCAACTCCAATATAATTGTGACGTAATATGCTTTGTTATATTCTGTTATCTGCAAGCCGCGTGAAAAAATAAAATGCCCCACAAACTCACAACTATATCATAACATCAAAGCAGAGCTCATACAAGTAAAGATTTCGTTATGACATGTAAATATCCGCCCGCC
>CAVAPH010000033.1:0-6226 GCA_963590455.1 bacterium
TTCCCTATGCGTCCCCTAGATTGGCGCTCTCCTGCTGATGTCCTTTCTTCTTTCCCTGACTGTAAACTATGATTGACTAACCGACAAAATTCCGTCATGGGGCAATCACATTACATCGTCAATCTTACTATTGAGTACTGTGGAAAAGCATGGTATAATAATGCACAACACAGAACAATATTGACATTTGAAAGGTGGGATTTGTATGCAAATGACTGATCTGATCGCTAAGAAGCGTGACGGTGGCGTGCTCAGCGCAGATGAGATAGAATATATGATTAAAAATTACACTAACGGCAGCATTCCGGATTATCAGATGTCTGCAATGTGCATGGCAATACTGTTTGTCGGGATGAACAAGGACGAGATTTTGAATCTTACGTTGTCCATGGAGCACTCCGGTGATACGCTCGACCTCAGTCCCATTAAGGGCATTAAGGGAGATAAACACTCTACCGGTGGAGTCGGCGACAAGACGAGCCTCATTCTCTGCCCGATGGTCGCGGCATGCGGTGTTAAGATCGCAAAAATGTCCGGACGCGGGCTCGGTCATACCGGCGGAACTATAGATAAGCTTGAGAGCTTTCCCGGCTTCTCCGTCGCTTTAAGTGACGAGCAGTTTTTTGAAAATGTCAACAAAATCGGCATATCTATAATCGGACAGACTGCCGATCTCGATCCGGCGGACAAAAAGCTCTATGCTCTGCGCGATGTAACCGGCACTGTGCCAAGTGTTCCGCTTATATCAAGCTCTATAATGTCCAAAAAGCTCGCTTCAGGCGCTGATGTTATAGTGCTTGATGTTAAGTGCGGCTCCGGAGCGTTTATGAAAACGGAGGATGACGCACGAGTGCTTGCACAGACAATGGTCGATATCGGAAAGGGCGCTGGGCGGAAGGTTGCTGCATGCATAACGGACATGGATCAGCCGCTCGGATGCTGCGTCGGCAATGCGCTTGAGGTCAAGGAAGCCATAAGTGTGCTCAAAGGCGAGACGAAGGGCGATCTGTTAGAACTCTGTCTGACCCTCGGCAGCTGCATTTTGACAGCCGGCGGAATTGCAGCAAACACAGACGAAGCGCGCACAATGCTGCAAAATGCCGTGGACAGCGGTGCAGCACTAAAAAAGCTGGGTGATCTCGTCGAAGGCCAGGGGGGAAATCGGAACGATGTATATGATACGTCCCGTCTTCCGGCAGCTAAGTTTGTAATTGATGTCAACTCCCCTGTCAGCGGATATGTCTCTCATATCGAAGCAGATGAGGTCGGCCTGGTTTCGATGCGTCTCGGCGGCGGGCGTGTAACCAAAGACAGTGTCATAGATCTTTCTGTCGGAATTATCCTCAAGAAAAAGGTCGGCGATCATGTTAACGCGGGTGAAGCTCTTGCCGAAATTCATGCCGCTACCAAAGCAGATGCCGAAAAAGCCGCAGAGAGTCTGCTTAACTGTTACAGTTTCCGTGATTGTCCCGTTGAAAGGCCGAGTCTGATAAAGCAGATAATTATGTAAATATTATTACGTTAATAATATTATGTAAACTTAGATTATTGGAGAGGTGCGAGATGAAAAAAATCTGTGCATTGATTATTACGCTGGTTATGGTGCTCACACTCTCTCCATGTGCGTTTGCAGCCGTTACGCTGGAAAAACCGTCCTCCGGTCAGCTCATATTCTGCGACGCTGATAACTATGAGAGTTATACTGCTGATTTTTACCTCAGCGCTCTCTCGTATATTCAACGCAGCGACAATGATCTCGAGCTTGGTTTTTCAAACGCGCGTATCGTCCTGCGCGATTTCTTCGCCACCCGCGACAGCATGCGCTCCATTCGATTTCTTGACGGCAGCAGTGTGAGTGCCGATGATTTTGACGAGTCTGGCAAGTATACGGGTGAATATTATGACGGCTATATTTTCGACTTGAGCAGCACGCCAAAGGAAATGAATTTTGATTACGAAGATGATGAAACATATATAATTTACGGTAAAAGCAGCACCGGAACTTCAATAAAGTACTCCGACGGTCAGTCGGTTTTAGGAGAACAGCGGGCTGAGGTCACAAGCCTGGCAGATGAATATATTGCGCTGGGCGGTGGCGAAGTTGACGGTACGCTTGAATTGAAGTTTTCCGTTGCAGATGACGGAAGTCTTTCACTCGACAAGGAAACTCTCACGAACAGCGACGGTCTGACCGTTGTAATCACAAGGCCGGATATTGTTTATATGCCGGATGCTTTCAACCTTTTGCCTGTTTCGAAGGGGCGTACATCAGTCAGCTTCACGAACTCCCTTGGCAGCGAGCTGCAGCGTTTGAATATACGCGTAACCGATGATAACGGCACATTATCTGTTGTCTGCAACTGCCCCGCCTGTGGCGAAGATCAGGGCTCATCACTGCATCTTGCCCCGTGCGGCCATTACCGCTGCAGCGATGATTATGATGATAGCACTCACGACATACCGGAATGCGGTATTGCCGGGCATTGCACAACCGACGGACAAACACACAGCATATGCACGAACTGCCGCAAGTATCAGTGCAACGGCGAGGCGCACGGCGGAGGAATATGTGAGCATGTGCATAACTGGACACAGAAGAGTTATACTGCCCCGACCGCAAGCTCCAACGGTGAATCAGTCGCCGTATGCACAACCTGCGGAGCCGAATATACTCAGGTGCTGCCGATGACAGGCGCTGCGCAGTAAGGAGGCGCCATGAGTCGAAATAACTTTGATATAAGAGCAATTCTGGACATACCGCGTTGGGAAGCACTGCAGGATCAGCTTGCAAAGATAACAAATACGGCAATCGTTACCGTAGATTACAAAGGAATACCGATTACAAAGCACAGCGGCTGTACTGAATTTTGCAGCGTCATTCGCCAAAACCCGGTATCGCGCAGGCGCTGCTATAAATGTGACTCTCTTGCCGGACTCGAAGCTGTACGATTAAACCGTCCGTTTATATATTTATGCCATTGCGGAATAGTGGATGTCGCTGTTCCCGTCACTGTCGGTGACAGCTATTTGGGTGCTGTTATGTTCGGGCAAATCCGGTTGCTTCGTGATGATACCTCTGATGGCGTAGAGCGCCTTGTAAATGAAATCAGCAACTATCAATCCGGCTCTGACGGGGCAACACAAGACCTACGTGCCCTCTATTCCCTGCTGCCCGAAATGGATTACTCTCGGATTGAAGATATCGCAGATCTGATACAAGCTACGGTAAAATATATAGTTGACCGCGCAATCGACAACCGTGCTGAGCTTATGAGCTATGAGTGGCAGTTAAGCCGTCAAAACACGGACGTTGATATTCCCGTGCATATCGAAGCTCTCAACCCGTCTCGCCTCGTCCGAAGCTCCACGGAAACTGTATCTAAGAGCAGTCCGGTCTTCCCGGCGACCGTATATGTAGATGAGCATATCAACGAAATGATATCAATGAGCCAGATGGCAGAGCTGTGTCATCTCAGCCGCAGCTATTTTTCTCGTGTTTTTCTGCGCGATGCCGGCGAGAATTTCACTGATTATGTAAACCGTAAGAAAATAACGCAGGCCAAAAATCTATTAAAATCCGGTACACTCAGCGTCGCACAGATAGCCGGAGAACTCGGATATTCGGATGTAAGTTATTTTGTGAAGCTGTTTAAACGTTTTGAGGGTGTCACTCCCCTTTCTTACCGCAAGCTTTGTGCAGAGTCTCTAAAATAACGTTTTATTTTTGTTTATATTATTTTTTTGTCAATTGGCTTGAACAAATTTGTCGCATATTGCAATTTAGCACTATTATTTCAGCCTAAATTCGCTGGATTTTGGATAATGACAAGGTTTTAATACTGCATTAGAATAAACTTAAGCACTTTAATCGGCTGATATTGTCATGAGCAGCTGATAATATATACGGAGGTAATAAGATGATACTCGATTGCACCAAATATACAGGTGTCTGTGAATGTGGGCGTGACCATGAGCTGCGCACAAAGCTTGTCGTATGCGAATACGGCGCGCTGAAAAACTTTGACAAGTATATGGAGGATTGCGGTCTGTCCGGTTTCCGCACTGTCATATATGACACAAACACATACAATCTGCCTACAATGACGCATGTACATGCCGATCAGGAGATTATTCTTGAAGCTCAGGGGCTGCACAGCGAAAAGGGCATGATCGAAGACATGATGAAAAAGCTTGTCCGCAAGCCGGACTATATTGTCACGGTCGGTGGCGGCACACTTATGGATTTTGCGCGCTACAGTGCATATAAGCTCGGCATCCCGTTTGTTGCAGTACCTACGATTGTTTCTTCCGACGGCTTTACTGCAGATATATGTTCTATAATCATAGACGGTCAGAAGAAGTCTATACCGATGCAGGCAGCAGATGCAGTCATATGCGATATGGATATTGTCTCCGGTGCACCGATGTTCCTCACGATAGCCGGTGTTCAGGATATTCTCGCAAAATATGTTTCAATCGCTGACTGGAAAATTGCGCATCTCGTCTCCGGTGAATACTTCTGTGAAAAGGTCTGCAACATGGCACAAGAGGCTCTTGACATCATGAAGCGCTGTGCTAATGACCTTGCCGAGGGCAAAGCTCCCGATTATGAAGCAATGGCATATACTCAGATGCTCTCCGGCTTGACCATGCAGATTCTCTCCAACAGCCGCGCCGCATCCGGTGCTGAGCATCTTGTTGCACACCTTGTTGAGATGAAGCCCAAGGGATTCGAGCACGCACACGGCATGCACGGTGAATGTGTAGGCGTCGGCACAATCATGTGCGCGAGGGCATATCATGAATATGCAAAGCGCGAAAGCATAGAAGTAAAACCGTATCAGCCGCTTGATGCGGCATGGGTACGTGATGAGTTCGGTACTCTTGCAGACGGTATTTTCAAAGAAAACGAGAATGATGTTCTCAAGACCTTCGACCCGGAGAGCATCAAGATTCACTGGCAGGAGATTCGCGATATTATTGCGACCATTCCCACTGCTGAGGAACTTATCGAGCTCTATACCAAGATCGGTGCAAAGCATTCGCTGGCAGAGCTTGAAATAGACGAGAGTGTCAGGGGCGACTTTCTTGACATATCCTCTGCTATACGCAATCGCCTGACATTTGCGAGAATGACCAGACTTATTGTAAAATAAAATATTCTTCTTTCCCGGCCACGATATTCCGCCGTGACCGGGATTGTTTTAAGTATACATTTTTTGCACTTTCGCATTTTTAAAGTACATTTTCAGTTTATATTTTATATTTTCAAAAAAAGGAGATTTTGCATGAAGTACATCATGAGCCTTGACCAAGGCACCACAAGCTCCCGCTGCATTTTGTTCGACAAGGCAGGACGTATCTGCGCGTCTGTTCAGAAGGAGTTTACGCAGATATTTCCTCATCCCGGCTGGGTTGAGCATGATGCGTTAGAAATATGGAACACAACTCTTGAGGTTTCCCGTGCCGCGATAGATAAGCTCGGCATTACCGCCGCGGATATCGCAGCAATCGGCATTACAAACCAGCGCGAAACAACTGTTATCTGGGACAAAGCTACCGGCATTCCAATTGCGAACGCAATCGTTTGGCAGTGCCGCCGCACATCCGATATAATCGACGAGCTTGTGAAAGCCGGTTATTCTGACACGATCCGCGCCAAAACCGGTCTCGTCCCGGATGCCTATTTCTCCGGTTCCAAGATAAAATGGCTGCTGGACAACGTTCCCGGTGCAAGAACGCGCGCTGAAAACGGCGAACTTCTGTTCGGCACAATAGATACCTGGCTCATCTGGAAGCTAACCGGCGGACGCGTGCATGTCACCGACTATACAAACGCGAGCCGTACAATGCTCTTCAACATTCATGATCTGTGCTGGGACAAGGAACTTTTGAAGCTGCTGGACGTCCCTGAGTGTATTCTCCCCGAAGTAAAGCCCTCAAGCTGCGTATACGGCAAAACCGAGTTTGAGCTTTACGGTACTGAGCTGCCTATCTCCGGTGCCGCCGGTGATCAGCAGTGTGCGCTTTTCGGTCAGTGCTGCTTTGAGCCCGGCGAAATGAAAAACACCTACGGCACAGGCTGTTTTCTTTTGATGAATACCGGCCGTGAGCCTGTAATGTCCAATAACGGGCTGGTGACTACAATTGCAGTCGGCTTTGAGGATCACGTCGAGTATGCGTTGGAGGGCAGCATCTTCGTTGCAGGTGCAGCAATACAGTGGCT
>CAVAPH010000033.1:6518-17852 GCA_963590455.1 bacterium
GCAAACGACTTTCTCATGCAGTTCCAGAGTGACCTGATAGACTGCGAAGTTGTCCGCCCGAGATGCATCGAGACTACCGCATTGGGCGCAGCATATCTCGCCGGTCTCGCTGTGGGTTACTGGACGGATCTCGAAGACGTCCGCGCGAACTGGGCCGTCGACAAGGTGTTTTCTACCGAGATGACCGCAGAGAAGCGCAGTAAACTCCTGCACGGCTGGAACAAAGCCGTAAAATGCGCCCTGCTTTGGGCAGAAGATGAGGATTAAAATTGATGGATTACGCTAAACTCAAAAGCTGTGAGCTATTTCTCTTTGATATGGACGGAACGCTCTACCTTGGCGATAACGTCTATGAAGGCGCCATTGAACTGATGGAGGATCTCCCCCGCCTTGGCAAGAAATATATATATCTCACTAACAATTCATCCCGCGCCGGCGCCGATTATATTACACGACTGCATCGTCTCGGTTTCCCTTGCGAAAAAGAAAATGTCTTTACCTCCGGCATGGCTACCGGCATGTATCTCAACCAGCGCTATCCGGGTGCAAAGGTATACATAGCGGGTACAAAAGCATTCCACAGAGAGCTTTTAAGCTACGGCATTAATCTTGTGAACGATGAAAACGGCCACACCGATGTTGAAAATGTCGATGTCGTAGTACAGGGGTTTGACACTGAGCTTGTATATGAAAAGCTTGATCGAGCCTGCCATTTTCTGCGTCGCGGAGCTGCATTCATTGCGGCGAATCCCGACTGGGTCTGCCCGATGCCGAACGATGAGGTTCTGCCGGACTGCGGCAGCATCTGCGCGCTGCTCACAGCCTCCAGCGGACGCGAGCCGACTTATATCGGCAAGCCCAATCGCAACATGATCGATGTTATTTCTACTATGACCGGTATACCGAACGAGAAAATCTGCGCTGTCGGTGACAGACTGTATACTGATATTGCAGTGGCTCAAAATGCTGGTTCTGTCTCCGTACTCGTCCTCTCTGGGGAGACTACGAAGGAAATGGCCGATGCCGCCGAACGTCAGCCGGATTATACACTTTCCGACGTGCACGAGCTTCATAATATTCTCAAAAGCATCTGAAATTTTTATATTACATGAGCCGTGTTCAACACGGCTCATGTACTGAAAGTCAACTTGACCAACTAATATTAACTGACTATGAAAATCACTTATTTGCTTCCCACAAGCCTTTTTCTGCTTATAATCGTATTTTTCCTTGGACTGCCGAATCTGCGTCACTGCAAATTACCTGGTCAGACTCTGTGCCAACGCAGCTTAGACAGAGTAGACGCCGGTATCATGGCACTTATTGCCGTCGCATATGCAGCTGTCGCCTTCACAGGCATCGGCAATACATCGTCGCCTGAGACATTTGTCAACATGAACGGCACCGAGGCAATTATTGAGCTCCCGGGTGATACTTACCCGAGCCGTATATTTCTCTTTTCCGGTGTCGGTGAAGGAAGCTATGTTATAGAGTTTTCTTCTGACGGAATAATGTGGGAACATGCTGCGGATTATACGCAGAATTACGTCAGTGTGCTCAAGTGGAATGAGGTCACACCGGATACCACGTCCGTTCCCCGATATGTGAAAATAATCGGCTCCGGCAATGTATATCTCGGCGAAGCGGCGTTCTTTGACGGGGATGGAAATCAGATAGGTGTAAGCGGCACCGGTGCTGCAGAGCAGCTGACGGATGAGCAGGATACGGTTCCGCTGCGTCAGAATTTTCTCAACTCCAGTTACTTTGACGAGATATATCATGCGCGTACGGCATGGGAACATCTGAACAACGTGTACCCGTATGAGGTTTCGCACCCGCCACTCGGCAAAATTATTATCGGAATCGGAATCAGTATTTTCGGCATGACTCCGTTTGGCTGGCGCTTTATGGGCACATTCTTCGGCGTTCTGATGCTGCCACTAATGTATATTTTTGTCAAAAAGATGTTCGGCGGACGTGCCGTCCCGACTGTGTGCACAGCTGTATTTGCAACCGATTTCATGCACTTTGTGCAGACACGAATTGCCACTATAGATACCTACAGCGTGATGTTTATCATCCTGATGTATCTTTTCATGTATCTCTATGTCTCGGCCGAAAGTCAGAATCGTTCACCAAAGAAAGCCCTTTTATGCCTTGCCCTTTCAGGCGTCAGCTTCGGTCTCGGCGCTGCTTCCAAATGGACTTCGATTTACGCCGGTGGAGGACTTGCAGTTATATGGGCCGCATATTGGATTATAAATTATAAAAAAGGCATCAAGGCTTTTATAAAAAATGTTCTGTTATGCTTGGTGTTCTTCGTGTGCATTCCTGCGCTTATCTACTATGTCAGCTATACGCCGTACGGCACTGCATCCGGACTGCACGGCTTGAGCATGTACTTCTCAAAGGAATATTTAGATATAGTAATCAGCAACCAGGAGTTTATGTTCTCCTACCACTCCAATCTTGTGGCTGAGCACCCATATTCATCTGAATGGTACAAGTGGATTTTTGACATACGGCCGATTCTCTATTATCTTGATTATTTTGATGACGGAACACGATCAAGTTTTGGCGCCTTCGTCAATCCCCTTCTGTGCTGGGCAGGACTTATCAGCCTTTTTGTTCTGATATACACATCTATCTTCCGCCGCGACAAGACTGCAGCGTTTATACTTGTAGGCTATCTTGCGCAGCTGCTGCCGTGGATTCTTGTAAAGAGACTGACCTTTGAATATCACTATTTCCCATGCACCATATTCCTGCTGCTGTCTCTCGGCTACAGCTTCAAGCTCATTCGCACCGGTAACCGGAGATGGAAATTATACCTCGGCGGTTTTGCGGCATTGTCAGCGGCGTTGTTCATATTGTTCTATCCGGCATTGTCAGGCCTTGTAGTCGACAATGCAACGGCAAGCAAGCTTTTAGGCTGGCTGCCCACATGGCCGTTTTAATAATATAATATATTATTTTTATTCAGTGCAGATATTATCAAAAAGCCCCGTCAAGTCGGATTGAATTTTGGTAAAAAGCTTCAATTGACATTGAGCGATTATCTTAGTAAAATGTGTCTATCTTAGGGAAGCGAGGATGCGGAAATGGTTATGTGCAATGAGAATGCAGTCAATTGTTCCGTGTCTAAGTCTATCCGTAATGCATTTACGTTTATTAGCGCAGTACGTTATTTTTCGTACTGCGTTTTTTATTTTTGCGGCTGGTTCTTTACCGGACGCGCAGGGAACGTAACAATGCATGCATAAAAGCCTTGATAAAGGCAGATATTTGTCATTGAATGCGGTTCCTTTGCAAAAAAGGGGCCGCATATTTTAATTATTGCAGGGGTAAGAATATGAATACGCTTGAATCTTCCAGAAACGAAATAGGCCGCATTGACACCGAAATGGCCAAGCTCTTTGAGCAGCGCATGAAAGCGTGTGCCGCTATTGCAGCATATAAAAGAGAGCATGGTCTGCCGGTTAAAGACAGCAGCCGTGAAAAAGAGCTCATTGCACGCAATCGCAGTTATATAGAAAGCTCGGATATTGAGTCTTATTATGTGCAGTTTTTAAAGCGTACCATCGAGCTTTCGTGTGAGTATCAATCAAGGCTTATGGACGGTATGAAAGTTACCTACTGCGGAGTCGAAGGTGCATTTGCATATATGGCTGCCAAGCGTATGTTTCCGGAGGCACAGCTTATCCCCTGCTCCAGCTTTGAAGAGGCTTATTTTGCTGTGGAAAACGGCGAATATGACTGCGTAATGCTTCCGCTTGAAAACAGCGCAGCCGGCGAAGTCGGCACCGTGATGGATCTTATATTTTCCGGCGATCTATTTGTAAATCAGGTTATGGATCTCCCGATTGAGCATAATCTGCTCGGTACAGACAGTGCAACTTTAGATAGCATAAAAACAGTTATAAGCCATCCTCAGGCGCTCGATCAATGCCGCGACTATATTATCAGCCACGGCTATGAAACAAAGTCCTTCTCCAACACAGCTCTGGCAGCGCAGTATGTCAAGGAAGCAAATGACCCGACACTTGCCGCCATTGCTTCAGACGAAACCAGCAAAGTATTTGGCTTAAAAGTCATTGACAGAACAATTAATGATATAAAAACCAACACCACCCGCTTTGCCGCTCTTTCACGTGCGCAGAATCGTCCGCTGGACGTTTCAAACCGCGCCGAGGAGAATTTTATTCTTGTCTTTACCGTTAAGAACGAGGCTGGCGCACTCGCTCAGACGCTGAATATTATCGGCGCTCATGGATTTAATATGAGAAATCTTCGCTCCAGACCTATGAAAGAACTGCAGTGGAACTATTTCTTTTACGTAGAAGCCGAAGGAAACATAAACACTGAAAATGGGCGTGATATGCTGCAGGAGCTGTCCGCTATCTGCGCCAAGCTTAAGCTCGTCGGAACATATTATTCTGATCTCAAAATCGGAGAGTGAATACAATGATTATCCCCGTTAAATCAGATTCCCGGAATTATGACATTATTCTTGAAAACGGTGCTCTAAATCACATAGGCGAACTGCTTGACTTAAAGCGAAAAGCATTGATCGTAACTGACAGCGGAGTGCCTGCGCAATATGCAGAGACAGTTGCTTCGCAATGCACTTGCCCTGTTATTGTGACAATTCCGCAGGGGGAACAGAGTAAATGTATGCGCGAGTTTGAGCATCTGCTCTCCGAGATGCTTAATGCTTCGTTTACTCGCGGAGACTGCGTCGTTGCAGTCGGCGGCGGAGTCGTCGGAGATTTAAGCGGCTTTGCGGCCTCCTGTTATATGCGTGGCGTGGACTTTTACAATATCCCCACAACGCTTCTATCGCAGGTTGATTCATCAATCGGCGGCAAAACCGCAATAGATTTTGGCGGGGCAAAAAATATAGTCGGCGCTTTTTATCAACCGATGAGAGTGGTAATTGATCCCGATGTACTTGAAACACTTTCACACAGGCAGCTTATGGCCGGGCTTGCAGAGGCAATAAAAATGGCTGCGACCAATGATGCAGAGCTTTTTTCATATATAGAGGCAAGCCATAATCTAACGGCAGATTTGCCGGAAATAATACGACGGGCTTTGATGATAAAAAAGGATGTTGTAGAGCAGGATCCTTGTGAAAAAGGAGTACGAAAGGTTCTGAACTTCGGGCACACAATAGGGCATGCAGTCGAAAGCTTCAATAAAGGTCAGCTGCTGCACGGCGAATGTGTTGCACTTGGTATGCTTCCTATGAGCAGCGGCAGTGCAAAAGGCAGAATAAAAACACTTCTGAAAAAATACGATCTGCCGACTGTTATAGAGCAAAGTCCCGAAGAGCTGCGCGAGTTTTTAATACATGATAAGAAAATGCAGTCAGACGGTATTGCGGCAGTGCTTGTAGATGAAATTGGCTCATTTAGGCTCTGCAAAATGAGTGCAGATGAAATATTATTGCGTTTGGAGGTCGGCAAATGAAAAACAGCTTTGGTCAAAGTGTATGTCTGACGCTTTTCGGTGAAAGTCACGGAGACGCTGTCGGCTGTGTAATTGACGGTCTCTCCCCCGGCATAGATGTAGATGAGAGCTTCATCTCTCGGCAGCTCAGCCGCCGCCGTCCGTCCTCAGCAGCTGATACTGCCAGATGTGAGTATGATGAGTTTCAAATACTCAGCGGTGTATTTAACGGTAAAACCACAGGCACGCCGATATGCATCATCATCCCGAATGAAAATAAGCAGAGCCGAGATTATAATTACGGTCCGGCACGTCCTTCACATGCAGATTATACTGCCTTTTGCAAATATCACGGATACGAAGATTATCGCGGCGGCGGACACTTCTCAGGAAGAATAACCGCAGCACTTGTTGCGGCCGGCGGCATAATCATTCCTGCGCTCAACAAGCTTGAGATACAAGTGGCAACGCACATTGCAAAGTGCGGCGGAGTCAGCGACAGGAGCTTCAATAATCTCGACGAAGACGTCCGGGTGCTCTCAAGCAAAGACTTCCCTACTCTCGATGATGCTTGCGGCGAAGATATGGTACGCTGCATTCTGAAAGCGAAAGAAAATTCAGACAGCGTCGGCGGTGTGACCGAGACCGTAATATGCGGTGTGCCGGCAGGTGTAGGTGAACCGTGGTTTGATAGCGTTGAGAGCGTTATATCTCATGCGGTATTCAGCCTTGGCGGCGTTAAGGGTATAGAATTCGGCGCGGGCTTTGCCTGCGCGGATATGTCCGGCAGCAGCTGCAACGATGCTTTGCATTTGGAAGACGGCAAAATAATAACAGAAAGCAATAATAATGGCGGTATCAACGGCGGTATTACAAACGGTATGCCTATTCTATTCCGCTGTGCAATAAAGCCCACACCTTCGATTGCTAAATTGCAGGACACCGTGGATTTTATAAAAATGGAAAACACACAGCTCAGTATACGCGGAAGGCACGACCCGGCAATAGTGCGAAGAATCTGCCCGGTGCTCGACAGTGTTGCGGCGCTGTGCATAGCAGATCTGCTGAGCGTACGATATGGCACTGATGTGCTTGTGAAAGGAATTATAAAATGAAATACGGACTTATAGGCGAACATTTAACGCATAGTTATTCTTGTGAAATTCATGCACAGATTGCTGATTATGATTACGAACTTTGCGAGCTGCGTCCGGATGAGCTCGGCGAGTTCATGACAAAACGTGAGTTTAACGCCATCAACGTGACTATTCCATATAAGCAGGCCGTTATGCCATATCTCGACGAAATTTCCGAAACAGCACAGCGTATCGGTGCTGTGAACACTGTTGTCAATCGCGGCGGCAAGCTTTTCGGCGACAACACGGATTTTCCGGGTATGCTTGCCCTTGCCAAACACGTCGGAATAGACATGAAAAATAAAAAAGTGCTCATACTCGGCACAGGCGGCGCATCTAAAACTGCTCATGCTCTGGCTATGTATATGGGCTGCGAGAGCGTTCATTATGTATCACGCAGCGGAAAAGACGGAAGTCTCACATACGAGCAAGCCATTAATGAGCACAGCGATGCGGAAATTATCATAAACGCGACACCTGTCGGAATGTTTCCGAAGGTTGACGGAAGGCCTATAGCTATCTCGGCATTTCCGAAGCTTGCCGGTGTGCTTGATGCGATATATAATCCGCTCCGTTCCAATCTCGTGCTGGATGCCTTGGAAAGAGGGATTCCCGCAGAGGGTGGCCTTTATATGCTGTCAGCACAGGCGGTATATGCCTCTGCCGTGTTTCAGAATATTCCGCTTGACGAAAGCTTTATACAGAAAGCCTATGACAGTGTAAAACAGGACAAGCAGAACATAGTTCTCATCGGTATGCCTTCAAGTGGGAAAACCACTATAGGGAAACTCCTTGCAGAAAAATGCGGAAAAAATTTAGCCGATACGGACGAATATATAATAAAGAAAATCGGTATGCCGATCTCCGAGTTTTTTGCTCGAAAAGGCGAGGCAGAATTCAGAAAAATCGAAAAAGAAACAGTTGCTGAGCTTGCTTCTACCGGCGGCAAAATAATAGCCACCGGAGGCGGTGCAGTGCTTGATCCTGAAAATGTACGTGCTCTCAAACGCAACGGCACGCTCGTATTTCTTGATAGAGCGCTTGAAAACCTCGTTGCAACTGACGACAGACCTCTTGCTTCCGCGAGAAGTGCACTGGAAAAGTTATATGTTGAAAGATATGAGATTTACAAAGCAGCAGCTGAAATTTGCATAGATGCAAATACCACACCGGAGGCAGAAGCTGACGAAATATTAAAGGAGCTTGCATTGTGAAAATACTCGTGCTAAACGGGCCGAATATAAACATGCTCGGTATAAGAGAGCCGGAAATCTACGGCCATAAAACCTATAGCGATCTTTTGAACATTATAACCGACCATGCGTCAAAAAAGGGCGTTGAAGTGACTTTCAGTCAATCAAATCACGAGGGAGATCTCGTGGATGCAATACAGCAGGCTTATTTTAACGGTGTAGACGGAATTGTTTTTAATCCTGCCGCTTATACGCACACCTCGGTCGCTATTGCAGACGCCGTCAGGAGCGTTATGATACCGACGGTCGAAGTTCACATCTCCGAAATTTCAAAGCGTGAGGATTTCAGACAGATAAGCTACATACGCGCTGCTGCTGTTAGAACGATATGCGGTCACGGGCTTGACGGTTATAACGAAGCTATTGATTTTCTTATAGATTATGTCGGAGAAAAGCATGAAAATTAAAATACAGCCCTCGAAGCTCTCAGGTCAGGTTTTGGCTCCACCGTCAAAAAGCTTTGCGCACAGAATGATGATATGTGCGGCGCTCGCCGAGGGTGAGAGCATCATACACGGCATTTCAGAGAGTGAGGACATACTTGCGACGATCGACTGCATTGAAGCTATTGGTGCACATGTGCGAAAAGGCGGAAATACGGTATATATAACCGGCCGTACATCAAAAACTCCGGACGGCGCTATACTGAGGTGCCGCGAGAGCGGGAGCACTCTTCGATTTATGATTCCCTTGTCGTTGAATGGCGAGAGAGTGCGTTTTGTGGGCACTCCGCGGCTGCTCGCACGCGGCGTCGGTATTTATGAAGATATACTCGGTAATAAAGATATAAATATACGCAAAGACGAGACCGGAATTGAATTTTGCGGCAGGCTTAAGGCCGGAGAGTATATTCTGCGCGGAGATGTCAGCAGTCAATTCGTCAGCGGCCTTATGTTCGCCCTTCCCCTGCTCGATGATGACAGCGTAATAAGGGTCCTGCCCCCGGTGGAAAGCAGAGCATATATAAACATTACAGTGGCTGTATTGAAGAGTTTCGGCATTGAAGTGTGTGAAACAGAAGAAAACACATTTTTTGTGAAGGGTTCTCAGAAATACTCAGCCGGTGAAAAGACAGTCGAGGGTGATTGGTCAAATGCTGCGGCGCTTGAGGCCTTTAATTATATCGGAGGTCAAGTTTCAGTCGACGGTCTGAATTACAACAGCATTCAGGGAGACAAAGTATGTGTTGCATACTTAGACAGTCTTCAACATAAACAGGATGTGCTCGATCTGTCCAACTGTCCGGATCTCGGACCTGTACTTTTTGCAACTGCCGCAGCTATAGGCAGAGGAGCAGGATTTACCGGTACCAGACGCTTGAGGATCAAAGAGAGCGACAGAGCTGCCGTCATGGCGCAGGAACTCGAGGCATTCGGCGTTGAGACCGAGTTATACGAAAACAGTTTTATAATTAAACCCGGTATAATTCATACCCCAACAAGACTGCTCTCGTCACACAATGACCACAGAATTGTCATGGCCCTAACTTTGCTATGCAGTTTGACCGGCGGTGTAATTGACGGTGCAGAAGCTGTGCGCAAGAGCTTTCCGGATTACTTTGAAACACTCTGCACTTTAGGACTGGAGGCCGAATATGAAGCTTAGCAAAGATACGAAAATACTCATACTCGGGCTTGGCCTTATGGGCGGAAGCTACGCAGAAGCTTTAACCATGCACGGATTTGAAGTCGGAGCTATTGCCCGCAGGCAGGAGACAATAGATTATGCTCTGCATCGCGGAATAATAAAGCATGGAAAAGCCTGCGTAGACGAAGAGTATATCTCTCAGTTTGATCTGTTGATTTTTGCTATGTATCCGCATGATTTTGTCGATTGGATCGAGGCAAATCAGCAATATATTAAATCAGGCGCTCTCATAACTGATGTAACCGGTGTAAAATGCAGTATCGTATACAAAATTCAGGACATGCTGCGTCCTGATCTCGAATACATAGGTGCCCACCCTATGGCCGGCCGTGAATGCAGCGGGGTTGAAAACTCACGCATGGAAATGTTTGAAGGTGCAAATTACATTGTGACACCTACAGCAAGAAATACACCTGAAGCGGTAGAAACATGTAAACAGCTCGGCCGTATCATGAATTTTCGTATGATAGCCGAATTATCCCCTGAGGAACATGATGAAATGATCGGCTTTCTATCTCAGCTCGCCCATTGCATTGCAGTATCATTGATGGTATGCAAGGATTCGAAGCATCTTGTTGATTACACAGGCGATTCCTTCAGAGACCTGACTCGAATTGCAAAAATAAACGATGAAATGTGGAGCGAACTTTTTTTACTCAATCGTGATGAGCTGGTGCGGCAAATGGATTTATTCAGCGAAAAATTTTCATTGCTGCGTGACAGTATTGCCTGCGGTGACAGAGAATCAATCCGTGAAATGATGCGCCTTTCAACTGAGCGCAGAAAATATTTTGACGTTTCCAAAGAGGGTTAACAGATAATGAACATGGAATTCAAAAGAAAAATGCCTACACCTCAGGCTGTGAAAGAAATGTACCCGATAACATCGGAGCTTGCACTTCAAAAGAATGCAAGAGATGCGGAGCTGAAAAAGATTTTTACCGGAGAAGATGACAGACTCCTGCTTATTATCGGCCCCTGCTCTGCCGATCGAGAGGATGCAGTACTGGATTATATTTCACGTCTGCGCAATGTCCAGGAAAAGGTCGCCGACAAAATATTTATCGTTCCGCGTGTATACACGAACAAACCGCGCACCACCGGTGACGGATATAAAGGCATGCTCCATCAGCCTGATCCGAACAGTTCCCCTGACATGCTGCGCGGTCTTATCGCAATACGAAAAATGCACATGAAAGTACTTTCCGAAACCGGTTTTTCATGTGCCGATGAAATGCTTTACCCCGATAATCACCATTATCTTTCGGACGTACTGGCTTATGTCGCGGTAGGTGCAAGATCGGTAGAAAATCAGCTCCACCGGCTTACTGCAAGCGGGCTTGATCTTCCTGTCGGCATGAAAAACCCAACCAGCGGAGATCTTTCGGTTATGATGAACTCCATCACCGCCGCGCAGCATCCGCACACCTTTGTATATTCAAACTGGGAGGTTCAGAGCAAAGGAAATCCACTAGCGCACGCCATTCTGCGCGGCT
Organism: bacterium; assembly: GCA_963590455.1. Taxonomy (GTDB): domain Bacteria; phylum Bacillota; class Clostridia; order Oscillospirales; family Oscillospiraceae; genus Limivicinus. The sequence goes on from CAVAPH010000033.1 coordinate 17,502, forward strand.
CATCCAATAAGTACGGAAGAACAATACCAAATTATCACTATGAGGATATCAAACTCCTATGCGAGCTTTACGAGAACAGTGGCCTGAAAAACCCGGCTGTAGTAATCGACACCAATCATTCAAACTCAGGTAAGCTCTGGCATGAACAGCCCAGGATTGCCAAAGAGATACTTCACAGCACCAGGCATTCCGAAGATATTCGCCGCATAGTAAAGGGGCTGATGATAGAGTCCTACATAGAAGACGGCAATCAAAAGCCCGACGGTGGAGTTTATGGCAAAAGCATCACAGACGCATGCATCGGCTGGGAAAAGACCGAGCGCCTCATATACGAACTGGCTGAGTTGAGAT
>CAVAPH010000034.1:0-17032 GCA_963590455.1 bacterium
TCATCGCCGAAAAAGGCGTGTACTATCAGCTCTACACCGGCGCCTTCGAGCTGGAATGAGGGGAATATAATATTCCGGCGTAATTATTTTAATAAGCCGCAGCAAGATTTAACCTGCTGCGGCTTATTTTTATTATAATATTTTAATATTTTTATTACCCCTCCAGCTTTTCAAGCTCTTCGGTGAGTTCGCCGAAGAGGGTTAGGGCGGAGTTTATGGGGGCGGCGGTGCTCATGTCTACGCCGGCGATTTTCAGCAGGGATATGGGATCCATGCTGCTGCCGGAGGAGAGGAAACGCTTATAGTCCGCAACGGCGCTCTCACCCTCGCTTAAGATGCGGTTGGCGATGGCGACGGCGGCGGAGAAGCCGGTCGCATACTGGAAGACGTAATAGTCATAGAAGAAATGCGGGATGCGCGCCCACTCAAGAGCAATCTCGTCATCCGACACCATGTCCGGCCCGAAGTAGAGCTTATTGAGCTCGAGATATTTCTCGCACAGCGCGTCTGCTGTGAGCGTCTCGCCGTTTTCGCACATGCGGCCCATTTCAAGCTCAAACTCGGCAAACATCGTCTGGCGGTAGACCGTGCCCTTGAACTGATCGAGGAAGTGATTTATTAAATACGCCCGCTCTTTTTTATCCGTTGTCCTGCCGAGAAGATAGCGCATCAGCAGCACCTCATTGCAGGTTGAGGCGACCTCCGCCACGAAGATAACGTAATCCGAGGTGCACACGGGCTGATATTTGCAGCTGTGCCAGCTGTGCAGCGCGTGCCCCATCTCGTGGGCTATGGTGAACATGCTGTCGAGCGTGTCCTTATGATTGAGCAGCACGTAGGGGTGCGGACGGGCGCTGTCGGTAGAGTATGCTCCGCCGCGCTTGCCCTGATTTTCGTATACGTCAATCCAGCGCTCGTTAAAGCCCTTGCGCAGCAAAGCCGTGTAATCCTCGCCGAGTACGGACAGCGCGTCGAGCACGGTCGCCTTGGCCTGCTCATAGCTTATCTTCTCCGTCGCATCGGGCACAAGCGGGGTGTAGACATCGTACATGTGCAGTTCATCCACGCCCAGCAGCTTTTTGCGCAGTGCAACATAGCGGTACATTTTGTCCATGTTGTCGTGCACGGCGGAGATGAGGTTTGTGTATACCTGCTCCGGCACCTCGTTCCCGTCGAGTGCGGCGGCGAGCGTCGTGGGGTATTTGCGGGCCTGTGCAAAGAAGCGCAGCTGCTTGAACTGCCCGTCGAGTGAGGCGGCAATGGTGTTCTTAAATTCGCCGAGGCGGTTATAATAGGTCTTGAACGTCTCCTGACGCAGCTGCCTGTCCGGACTCTCCAGCAGCGGCACAAAGGTCTCGTTCGTGAGCTGGTGCTCCGTGCCCGCGGCGTCCTTTACCGGCGGGAATGTGAGCTCGGCATTGACAAATACGCTTCTTATATTGTCCGGGCTCTGCGCGATTTCACCCGCTGCGGCGAGCAGACGCTCCTCCTCTGCGGAGAGCACATGCGCGGCCATGCGGCGCACACTGTAGAGCACGCGTCTGTATGTCTCAAGCTCCGGCTGCTCGTGATAAAAATTATTCAGCTTCTCCTCGTCGATTGCGATGATCTCCGGCGTTGCGAACGCACCGGCACCGGCGTATGCGACATAGCTGCTCATCGCCTTGCCGCGCATATCCTGATAAAAGGCGTTGGCGGTGTCCTGATCGTTCTTGCAGTTGGCGTAGCCGAAGAGCTTGCCCATGCGAACGCTCGCCTCGTCCTCGAATTTCAGGAACTCAAGCAGAGTTTCCGCGCTCTCGCCGAGACGCCCGGCATAGCCCGCGACCTTCTCCGGCAGAGATTTGAGCGCCTCGTACTCAGCGTTCCATGCCTCGTCGCTCTCGAATATATCCTTGAGGTTCCAGGTGTACTCCTCCGGCACCTCTTCACGTTTCGGTATAATATTTTCTGACATAAATCAGCCTCCATAGATGTTGGTTAGATATATTATACAGCATAATTTTACTGTCTGCAATCTTTATGGAAATACAGCTTGAATTATATGCGAAATAATTGTAAAATATGTTCTGTATTGCACACTATCCCCGCCGGTTTTTATTTCACGGCAGGGGCTTAAAACGGAGACAGAGATGAAGCATCTGAAAACATTCCTTTCCGCGCTTACGGCGGCGGCGCTGCTGCTGTGCCTGAGTCCGTGCGCGCATGCCACCTCGCGCACATATATAGACGACACCGCGTCAACCGGCTCGAATACAGCCGCGCTCATCGCCGCGTTTGTGGTTATAGTTTTGATATTTGCCGTGACGGCTGTCGTGGTGAAGCTCGGCAAAAGCGAACTTATGAACGTCTCGTGGGCCGTGCTCTCGGTCGTGTTTACCGGCCTTGCCCTGCTGCTGTGCCTTATAGGCAGCTCCGTCGGCTCCCTGTATTCCGGCACATCCGGCGACCCCTCGGAGACTGTCAGCCGCTTTTATGATGCCGTGATATCCGGCGATTACACCACCGCGTATTCCTGCCTGAGCGATTATACCGGCCTCGGTCTTGAGGCGGAGCCGGGCACGGAGAATGCCGTGCTTATATACAATGCACTCAAGGAGAGCTACGAATATACCCTCGTCGGCAGTGCGAGGGTTGATAAGCTCACGGCGACGCAGAATGTGCGCTTTAAGTATCTCGATCTGAGCTCACTTGAGGCGAGCGTTGCGGACGGCGTACAGCGCAATCTCGAATCGATAGTAAAAGAACGTTCGCACGACGAGGTATATGACGAGCACGACAACTATCTTACCAGCGTAACGCAGGAGGCCTATGACGCCTCTCTCAGCTCGGTCATCAGCCACGCCACGAGCTACTACACCTCGGCAGAGCTTGAGATAGAGCTCAGCTACACCAACGGCCGGTGGCTCATAGTGACAAGCCAGGATATGCTCAACGCGCTCATGGGCGGCGTTGCTTACTGATCGCGTCAAACGCATACGGAGGAACTAAATGGCAAACAACAACGAATTTAACTCTGATCTCGACGCCATACTCGCCGACTTCAATTCATATTCAGATAATCTAAGCTCCGGCAGCCAGAATAACGGCACTGCGGAGAAAAAACCGCAGACAGCTCAGCCGCCGAAGGCAAAGCCTGTTGATAAGGCTGCGGCAGCGCCTGCACCTGCAACGGCGTCAAATAAGCCGGATAAGCCGGATTCAGGCAGCAATTCAGAAAGCGCGGAGTACTATGTTGATGTATCCCGGCTTGAAACGCTCTTAAATTCCCGCCGCAGCGCGCAGGCTCAGTCAGAGGCGAAGAAGACTGCAAGTCCGGCAAAGCAGAGCGCAGATACCGAAAGGAAGACACCGTCTGAAAGCTTCTCCCCGGAGTTTACCCCCTCCGGCAAGAGCTATCGCCGCCCGAAAAACTGGACGGCAGTCGGCGCCGATGCGATGCGCGGCAAGGACGGGCAGAAAATCAATCCCGACCGCTATCTCAACTACGGTGAAAAGCGCCGCGCCAAGGAGATACAACAGAGCTCGGAGGAGAAGCAGGCCAAGCTCGATGCGCAGAAATCCGCTTTCCGCAAGAAGGACCGTGATGCCGTCGAAAATCAGCAGCGCATCTATGCCGCACGCGAAAGAACGCAGACGCCGGTTAAGAGAATACTCGTCTACGTATGCGCCGTGCTGACACTGTTTGCGATATGCTGGATCGGCGTGAACGTCCACCCCGATTCCGGAACGTCTACGGCATCGACATCGCAGAACAATCTCAATCTCACGAGCAAGCTCGACGTGTATATAAACAACGCCGCAAGTGATGCGCTCAGTGATGTGACGTACATAAAGAAAATATACAAGATTGCCGAGACCGACACCGTCGCGCCGAAGCCGAACGCCGCCGCGTACGGCAAGACCACCGACCCTGCAGTAATCCAGAGCGTTATCGAGGACGCCGCAGAGCTTCTCGACGGGCAGGAGACCGTGTGGCAGCCTGATCTCGACTTCTATCCGAACACCGAGATGTCATATTACCGTGACTCCACCATTCTCGTCATAGTCTGGAAGGAGATTATTGAGGAGCGCTGCGCCACGCTTGCCGAGGTTAAAATAGCTGACGGCTCGCAGTTCAGGCGCAAGCTTTCAGAGGACACCTACGGTTCATCCGTGCAGAGATACGCAAGCGAACTTGCCGACGCCGCAAACGCCGTTGTTGCCGCAAATGCAGACTTCTACGCGTTCAGACAGATAGGTCTCACGGTTTATCAGCGGCAGCTTTTCAGAAATGACGGCGAAAAGCTCGACACCTGCTTTATCACATCAAGCGGAGACATGCTATTCTCGCGGGCGGGCGAGCTGTCGGGGGATGATGCTGTAAATCAGTACATTGCCGACAATGACGTTGTCTTCTCCCTCTCCTTCGGCCCTGTTCTTGTCGACAACGGCGAGGTTCAGGAGTGCTCAAGCTACCCGATAGGCGAGATGAATCTTGAATACTCCCGCGCTGGCATCGGTATGACGGATGAGCTGCATTACCTGCTCATGACTGTCAACCATACGGACAACCGCCCGCGCGCCAACGTCAATGAGTTTGCACGCTTCATGGCATCGAAGGGCTGCGTCAAGGCATATAACCTTGACGGCGGACAGACCTCCGAGATCGTCATGCAGGGCGAGGTCGTCAACCATGTCGACTTCGGCAGTGAGCGCACTGTCAGCGATATAATCTACTTTGCCACTGCCATACCCGAATCGGAGGTGGTCGAATGAGCGGAATTGCCATATACAGCGGAAGCACCATAATATACTGGAGCGGCATAATCATCGCCCTGGGTGTGGCCGCGTGCTTTGCTCTCAGCTACTCGCTGCACACCTCATACGTCGGCAGCGGCAAGGCACTGTGGGTGCTGCTGCCCCTCGCCGTGTTCTTCTCCGTAATATTCTGCAGATTTATTCACTGGTACTGCCATGCGGAGCAGTACACCAGCCTCTGGGGCGCGCTGACCGATTATTCCGGCGGCGGCTACTGTCTGCCGGGTGCACTCTTCGGCATACTGCTCGCCGCGTTCATCGTGAAAAGAGCGGGATTTACGGATAATATCCCCCGCATGCTTGATACCGTGGCTCCCGGTGCGGCGCTGCTTGTCGCGCTTATCCGCCTCTCCGCCGTTTTCAACAGCTCCTGCCGCGGCAAGATATCCATAAAGACGCCGCTGCTTCAGCATCTGCCGCTGGCATCCCCTATTTACACCAACGGCGTTGCGGACTACAAGCTCGCCACCTTCTTCATAGAATTTCTGGTCATGCTTGCCATCATGTACGTGGTACTGCGCTTCTACTTTGAGCGCCGAAGCCTTCCCATGCGCGGCAGCGAATCCAGCGACGGGCACACCGCACGCATGTTCCTGCTGCTCTTCTCCGCGGCCGAGATCATACTTGACAGCACCCGCTATGACTCAAGCTTCATGCACTTCAACGGCTTTGTCAGCATCGTGCAGATGGTCGCCGCAATCTCTATTGCCGTATTGCTCTTCTATTACAGCCGCATCTCCATCCGCGTAAACGGACGCAGCGGAAAGCACTGGGCACTGTGGATCGGCTATTTTCTCTCTCTCGTGTGCGTGGGACTGTCCGAGTACTTCGTACAGCGCCACGGTGACTGGTATATCGGCTGCTACACGGTCATGCTTATAGGCATCGTCGCCATGACTGCGAGCGTATATCTCATGTATCTCAGCTGCTGCAAGGCGAGCCACTGGAAAGAGTATTAAAATATATTAAAATAATATAAAATCAGGAGAAAGCCATGAAAAAAAGCACTAAGATTATAATCGCGCTTGTCGTGCTCGTCGCACTCATCGCAGGCGCACTGCTGCTGTACAATCACTATATGCCCAAGGCCGTGGAGGGCTCAAAGGCAATAAGCGTCGAGGTTGTCCACGCAGACGGCAGCACAAAGAGCTTCGACATAAAAACCGACAGTGAAAATCTGCGCGGCGCTCTCGAAGAGCAGAATCTGATAGAGGGCACAGAGAGCAGCTATGGGATGTATGTCACCACTGTCGACGGTGAAGCTGCAGACGAAACTCAGCAGCAGTGGTGGTGCTTCACCAAGGGCGGTGAAATGCTCATGACCGGCGTGGACGACACCATGATCCAGGACGGCGACAGCTATGAAATCACCTTCACAATCGGCTGGTAAACTCACTGCGCGTGAGATGTGCCTGCTGGCACTGATGGGCGCGCTGATGTTCGTAATGCAGGTCGCAATGTCGCCGATACGAAATGTCCACATGACCGACGTGCTGATTATACTCACCGCCATTTTCTTCGGCTGGAAGGTGATGTACTCCGTATTTGTATTTGTCGTGCTTGAGGGGCTCATGTGGGGCTTCGGTCTGTGGGTGCTGTCGTATATGTACCTGTGGCCAATTCTTGCCGCTGTGGCCGTTATAATGCGCAAGAACGACTCGTCGATCGTCTGGGCAATAGTCGCGGCACTGCACGGGCTGTTCTTCGGCGCTGGCTGCTCTATCCCGTATCTGTTCATCGGCGGCTGGAGCATGGCGTTTTCGTATTTTATCACCGGCATCCCCTTCGACATTCGCCACTGCGTCGGAAATTTTGTTCTCACATTTGTCCTCTATCGCCCGCTGAAAAAGGCAATGGAAGCCGGCGCAAAGCAGATCCGCCTCATTGAGGAAAGACGCAGAAAATAAGCATAAAAACACTCACCGAATCATTCAACGGTGAGTGTTTTTTCATCTCGTGAGTGCAGCCGCACGGGTCAGCCGTATTTTTCGGCGAGGTAGATGCTGACCTTGGACTGAATATCGTTTGCAACTGATTCGACGGTCTTTGCTCCGGCAAAGTATGGCTCTGCACAATTCATCACTATGTTCAGTATGGAATCATCGCAGTCTGTGACGCAGTCGGCACGATTCGTCAGCTCGTTCAAGGTTGTGCGCATAGTTGTCTCATCCACCGGTACGCCCTCGAAGTGCACAGGCCCTTCCTTAGATACACCGTAAGCACTCGGCTGTGTTTTTATTGCTGCATCTATCTGTGAATCAAGTGATTTTTCAAATGCCGAACTCACAGCCGGGAGTCCGTCGAACATTCCTCTGTTCAGCTGCACTGCATCGCTTAGCAGGAACTCGAGAAACTCCCATACACCGGCTTTATCGGCTGAAGCGGAGGACATGGCGAGCTTCGCGCACGGTTTTATGCCCACGCCGCTGCCTGTATCTGTAGGAAATCCAAGGATGCCGACCTTTCCCCCGTATATCGCATCCATGAGTGATATTTCATCAACTGCATAGCAGCCAAGGCTTGTCAGCATAAGGATCTGTTCTCCGGTATACGAACGCCCAAACGGCTCGCCTTGATTACCGTCCTGTGCAATGCTGTCAGGCAGGCTCGATGCAAACTCGAGCATGGATATAAAACCGTCTGACTCAAAATTACAAAAAAGTGATTCTTCACTGTACAGCTCCTCTTTCATGAAGCACAAAGCATTGCTGAGAAATTCCCTCCTTGTGTAATCGCCGCCGAAGAGTTTTTCGGTCGGATACTGCGATGCAAACGAAGAGAAATCGCTAACCGACCAATTTTTACCTGTTGACGCCGCAGTGTCGCCGCATAGCGTGACGATTTTAAACGACGGAATAAGCGCATATAATCCGTCTTTAAACTCAACATTTCGGCTTACACAGCCGAGAAGCGAATCATACGACACTGCATTGCTCGCCTCAAAATACGGCTTCAAGTCCTCAAGCAGCCCTTTTTCCGCAAAGCTCTCCGCCGAGAAGCAGGATAGATCATAAATGTCCGGTGTTTTGCCGGAAATTATGTCCGTATTCAGCTTTGTCATGCCGGAATTGGCGGAATCATAAGTATCATAGTCTGCATAATCTATTGTAGTTATCGTGTACGTCCCGCCGCTCTGGTTAAATGCGCGTATGACACACTCCAAGTCATACGACAGATCATAGGTCGCTAAAGTGATAGTCGCCGTTTCATCATTTGACGCGGGCTGCCATACATAAGGAACACCTCTTTGCAGAGTGAGAAACGTCCCGTCATCGAGACATACAAGCTCGGAGGTATCCATACTGCTTGTGAGCAGGTTTACCAGTGCGGTGCTCTTGCCCGCAGCAGGGTCGTAAACATACAGTGTGTTGTTCATCTGCGCCAAAATCTGTCCGTCTGCTCCAGGGTAAAACGCTGTGAAAAGCTGCCCGACATTGTAGCATTGTCCTGTAGAGAAATCCGCATTTAGTTCAGCTATAACTGTCCCGTCGTTTTGAAGCGAACCGGGCATGTTCTGCTGCATGCCTATCTGGACAAGCAAGGTTTTATCATCAAAAACCAACACAGTCTCTGCGCCTGTATGTTCGCCGTAATCCTGTACGATTTTACCCTCAGTGCTGACCGCAATCACTCCGTGCGAAAGCTGAAAAAAGAAACCGCTGTCAGATGCATAAAAGGTATATACCATATCGCCGACGTATTCGTCGAAATCCGGATTCAGCTGTGTCACTCCGCCATCAGTCGTTGTGGAGAGAATAAAATAATTTCCGTTTTTATCTATTCTCAATACATGCAGTCGTCCATCCGGAGACGCCGCGACAGCCTCTGCCTTGTCGCTGCCGAAGCCTGAGTTCTCCGTTATCTTGCTGTTTGCGCAGTCATAGGTGAAAAAATGTGCATTTTCATCCTCATCCAAGCCATAGAGAAATGCCCCGCCCCGGCTTTTCACTGCCATCTGAAGGGTGATGCCCGCAATCGGGAGATTGACACTTTTCCCCGTGTACCTCGTGGCGCTGCCATCTATTGTGTATTCCGTCGGCGTGAACTCTGTGCCGGTATTACCCTCTTTCTGAACTTCATTCGAGGCGCAGGCACTCATTGGAAAGATTGATATCACCAACGCAATAACAAGAGCAGCTATCCTATGCAGCTTCATGCGAGACCTCCTTTTTTGATGCTGTGATCCAGTAAGGTTGTGATTGTTGTTTCGTGCTGCATCAATGCACATATGCGTGGCATTAATACACTGCCGCATCTGTCCTATGTATCAGCCGTATTTTTCGGCGAGGTAGATGCTCATGCGGCTTTGGAGCTGGGCTGACGTTTCCTCTGCTGAATAAACGCCGCCGATGTATGCATCAATCGCCCATTTTATTATACCGGTAACAGTATCGTTATTCGAGACGCATTTCGTGCTGTTATAAACAATGCTCCTTATCTGCTCGGCATCGCTCTCGTCAAACTCTTCAACTCCTGACGCGTCACTTGGCTCTCGGGCCAGCTCATTTTCAACTGCCCGCTCAAAACACGCTTTCTGTGCCGGTATTCCGCTCGACAGCGTCGTATTTTCAGCGCCGCTCATAAATGTTTTTATAAACCGCCATGCACCGTCAATATTACTGCTCGACGCCATTATTCCGACGCTTGATACCGCCCCGAATGAACGCTCACCGTTTGGCATGTAGCTCCACGTGCCGTATGCCGTCGGCGCACCGTAACGCATGAAATAGTTGCCTGTTCCATTCGTGTTTGGGAAGCCCACCGCTGTGTACTCTCCATTTGCGTAGCAGCGGGACATGTCCCCGATGTTCGCCGGAAATTGTGTGTCTATATAAAAGGCATACTCCCCCAAATACGGATCGCTATCCCAGTCGTAATCCGTCTGGCACATCTGCTTTATGAGGGCAAGCCACTGCAAGAATGCCTCGTCCTCAAAGCTGCATGATGCGTCAGCGTAATCCATAAACTCCGCAGAAGCCGCCCAAGCAAAATAATAGCTGAGCTTGTCCGCACTGTTTTCGATTCTCAGCTCCGGGTGCTGAGCAAGTATCTGCTGAATATCGCTAACCGTCCAGCTTTGTCCGTCAACGAAGCTGTCGCGTGCAGTTATCGTAATAAGATCATATCTGTCAATGTATTCATAAAGCCCACCGTTTTTGGTCATATCAGCAAATATACCGGGGATGAAATCATCCCGGCTGAGGTCTGTGTCCGCATCGAGATATGGCAGCATATCCTCGAGAATCGATCCGTTCGCCGCATCGTCAGTCAGAAGGCTTGTATCCAGAATATCGACTTCCTTACCCGTTGCAAGCTCAACAAGCAGCCTCGTCCGCTCCTCATCACTGCTGTATATATACGGTCTGACCTCTATTTTATAATCCGGGTCGGAATTGTTGAAGCGTATTATTGCGTCCATAAGGCTGTCTGAGCAAACATATGTTTTATTCGACGGGGCAAAAAAGCTGCCGTCCTCCTTAGGATAGCCATAGGAATTTGTATCGCCGAGGCACGCGAGAATAAGCGTCTGCTTTGCTGGCAGCTCGGCCTTCGTGATTTTCGTTATCCGGTCTGTGTAATGATAATAATCTCCGTTCTCGTTCTCCAGCCCCTGTGTTCCATAAAGGCGGCTAAGGGCAAGCGCCACGTCCATCCATTTAAATATCTCGGTCATTTCTCCTGTAGCCGCATCCACGGAATAAAACACATTATCCACCGTTGTCAGAAAATGGCCGCAGCTGCTGGAATATACTGCGGGCTGATTATATATCTCCTCTATCGGAGTGCCGAACGCCAAGGTGTCTCGATTCAGCTCCGCCAGCCCGTCACCCGTCTGCACATAAAGCCTGTCATTCACCCAAGCCTTTACGCCCATGCCCTGCACAACGGTGTCCGGCGTATCAATCACGTTCGCATTGCTGTCGATAAGATAGGTCTGCGGTTCGCACTCGTGGTTTCCCATAAGCGCTCTGTTATTGTCGAGGGCCAGCAGATATAATGGCGGCAGATTGCTTTTCCAAAACGTCATTGGGCTTATGCTCTGCTCCCCACTTGCTGTATTCTTATACAGGATGTAAAGATTCGTCTCTCCGGTAAAAAGCCCCTGCTCACGTTCTTCAACAGTCCACTGCTCGGCAATATAGAGCCAGATCGAATCCTCCACAACGGATATGGCATTTATATGCGGATTATGCAGTGCGCTCACATCGACATCATATTTGTGAAATTGCTCCGTCCGCGTATCAAAACTAACCACTCCCGCACCGCTGTCCGTATTAGCCGCGATATAAAACGTGTCATTATATATATCACACGTGCCAAGCTCCTGAATCCATGCCGGGGTAGGTATTTCCTCGGCAGCATAGCCAAGGACGGTTTCGCGAGGCTTTTCGCTTAGCTCCGCCGTGGGCGCGACGGTGGGTTCCGCCGTTTCCGGGGCGGCAGTCGCAGTGGGCGTGGGCACTGCCGTGCTTGCGCCGCAGGCGCACAGCCCCAGCAGCATCGCGGCAGCCAAAAACATTGTAATATACCTTTTTCCTTTCACAATACCGCCTCCTTCACATATTCACATACAATATCTTCCTATTGATTGTCTGTACGCTCACGGGGAGACTTCTATCTCCCCATGAGTGCAACTTATAAATCAGCAGCAAAGTCTTTCCTGTTGCGTATAAATTATATAATAAGCTAACATGCTTTGCCATATATCTAACGTCAATTGACAAAATACGTGCGCGAATGGTAAAAAAACAAGTTTTGACGTGCTGATGATGCTCTCTGCCGGAAGCTATATATTCAACGTAAAATTAAATGGAAATGATGACAATTTTACATAAAAATGTTATAATGGTGAAAACAGGCTCTTGGAGGTGTTTTCGCCATTATGCGTGTTATCTTTTGCGATGATGATGCTGCTGTATTAAACCAGATTCAAAAGTATGTAGGTGAATTTTTCAGAAATATCGGTGATACCTCCGTGGAATATGCGGCTTATACAAGCGGAGATGAGCTGTTATCAAGCGAACAATACGCAGATATTGCATTTCTTGATATTGAAATGCCGGGGCAGAACGGGATTCATGTGGGTGCACAGCTGAAAGCACTATGTCCCAAAATCAAAATTTTTATTATTACTTCATACCCGGATTATCTGGATGAGGCCATGCGCTTTCAGGTATTCCGTTACCTGTCTAAGCCAATAGATAAAAGCCGACTGTTTCGCAATCTGAAAGATGCCATGTATCAATACAACACGGAAACTAAGGATATTCTGATTGAAACTCAGGACGGGCTGAAAAAGATTCCGGCAGAGCGCATTGCATGTGTGGAGCTTATAGGGAGAAATACTTTAATTCATACCCTTGACGGACTGCTGCAATCAACAGGCAGCATAGAACAGTGGAAAGACACGTTGTCATTACCATGCTTTTATTCCACGTATAGAAGCTATATTGTCAATATGCGATTTGTCCATGAGATAAAACGTGATATTGTTGTGCTGAAATATGGTGAAAAAACAATAGAAGCGTATTTAGCCCGGCGTAAATACGCCGAGTTCTGTGAAAAGTACGTGCTGTACTTAGGGAGTATAAAATGACAGCAAAAGGAATAGTTTATATTGCCGTATTTATTACTGAAGCACTCAGCGCCCGGCTGTACTTTGATTATATCTATACTCCGGTAAAAGGCCGAACGCATCTGTTTGTAAGCTTTTTATTCGGTTATATATTGCTCTATATGGCGGCTTTGCTGGATAATATGTTTTTGAACATAGCTTTATTTTTCATAGTAAACGCGACACTGTTGAAAACAAATTATTCCTGCACGATAATATCCTCAATACTTCACTCTGCCTTTTTGACCGCGGTGATGGGCATAACTGAGATCATTGTCAATTTGTTTATTGCATACATCACTCACGACTTCCGCTCGTTTACGTATAGCATCTCTGCCTTCGTTCCGCTTGCCGTGCTCAGCAAAACGCTGTATTTTTTAATAACAATTGTTGCAGCAAGGCTGTTTAAGCCGCATAAGGATTCATACGATGAGCCCGCTCAAATAATTCTGCTGTGCATAGTGCCGGTATCGTCACTTGTGATAGAGGTCAGCTATATCTGTATCGGCCTGGAGGGGAAGCTTTCTGTAACAGCGGAGGTGCTGGTTCAGATAAGCACAATCTTGCTGCTGCTTATGAATCTTGCCGTGCTTTTTGTGTACAATCGCATACAGGCAATTGATCATAAAAATGCCGCACTGCAGATGGTGCAAATGCGGGATCAGGCAGATGCCGAATATTACAAAATGCTTCAGGAGCAGTATGATGCCCAGCGCATCTTAATTCATGACATAAAGAAGCACTGCAATGCAATAGACATCATGGCCGCCGAAGGGAACAGCGATAAAATTCGGGAATATATAGCCGAGCTTGAGACGTTACCCGAATTCAAAAACAAGGTTCGTTTGTGCAACGATCCCGTTTTAAATATGATTTTGCTCCGCTATATGGACTATAGCTCTTCAAACGGAATCAATTTTACGTGTGATATCAGGGCGGACAGCGTTTCTTTTATGGATGCGGTAAGCATAACCGCCCTTTTCGGCAATTTGGTGTCAAATGCGGTTGAAGCGGCAGAGAAATCAGGCGAAAAAAGGGTTGAAATATCGGTCATCAAAAACCAAGAGCAGCAGAATGTTTTGATTTCAGCAGTCAATTCCTGCGATACAGAGCCGGTTAAAGACGCTGACGGTAATCCGAAAACAGTCAAAGGTGAAAATGCGGGGCACGGATACGGCACTAAAAGCATAGCAAGGGTAGTTAAAAGATATAACGGAAAATCAAGTACGTATTATGACAGAGAATTAAAGGAATTCCATAGTATTATAGTTTTACCGATCCAGGCACTCTGAGAAATCCGCATAAGCCTGACAGAATTTTTTTGTCTGGCAGCGTTGAGTATACTGAAAACGCAAAAACACTCACCGAATCATTCAACGGTGAGTGTTTTTTCAACCTATGAGCTTTTTTATTGCTTTCTCCTCCGCGTTGGGTAGGATCTTTTTCAGGTGTTCGGACACAATCGCGTAGGATTCCTCCGGCGAGTGCGCGTATATTTTATCGGTAAATTCCGCACCGAAGCGGTATTCCGGCGTTTCATAGCGCGTCACGCCCCAGCCGTAGGGGACGCCGCGTTTGCTTATCTGATACTCAAAATTGCTGATGACGACATAGCACTGCATCTGCAGGCGTGTCATGACCTCGGAAAGCCCCTTACGCCCGTCACCGGGAAGCTGTCGGCTCATCTCGGTTGAGAGCATGGACGGGTGCTCATAAAAGAGATCAAAGGCCTGTTTGTCTTTATTGCGCGCAAGGCCGTCATCGTAGCGTGCGTCAAAATCATAGCCGTCGCGGCGGTAATTTGCAAACTCCCTGTAGAGATCAAGCCGCATAAAGCCCGCACGGCCGGAGAAGAGCTTCCCGTAGGCGCAGCCGCATTTCTGTATGACCGGCCCCTTCCATTCCCAGAAGCCCTCGCCCTTGTCCGGAAACCAGTACTCCGGGGCAATGCATTCCTCGACCGAAAAGCCCGGTATATTATTGCGGAACGCGGGGAGTATGCCGATCTCGTCTACAAGCTCTGCGAGCTCCTCTGCACTTTTTATAACCGGCAGCATAATAATCAGCCGAGCTTGTCGCCGTTTGCAACCGGCTTGTCAGGAGTAATAAGCACAACGCCGCCCTCGCTGTAGGTGCCGAGGACCAGAACCTCCGACATGAAGTCAGCAATCTGTCTCGGCGGGAAATTGACCACAGCCAGCACCTGCTTTCCGATCAGATCCTCCGGCTTATAGTGCGCCGTTATCTGCGCGGATGATTTTTTCACGCCTATCTCCTCACCGAAGTCGACCGTCAGCTGATACGCCGGTTTTCTCGCCTTGGCAAAGACAACGGCCGTCTTAATCGTGCCGACGCGTATGTCAAGCTTCATGAAATCATCAAAAGTCGCCATATTACATACTCCTTTTTATTTTAGTTATATATTATTATAATTCAAAAAAGGGAGAGCGTCTACACACTCTCCCGATATTTTTTGTATTCAGCCGAGCTTCTTCGTCTTTTCGTAGCCCGCGTCCACTGCCGATATGCAGGCGGATCTGAAGCCGTGCTCCTCAAGCGCATATACACCGGCGATGGTGCTGCCGCCGGGTGAACAGACGGCGTCCTTGAGCTGCTCGGGGTGTACGCCGGATGAGAGCACCATTTCCGCGCTGCCCTTGAGCATCTGCGCGGCGTAGCTTATCGCCTTGGCGCGCGGAAGCCCGCACTTTACGCCGCCGTCAGCCAGCGCCTCGATGAACATATACGCATAAGCCGGGCCGCAGCCGGAGACCGCACATGCCGCGTCGATAAGGCTCTCGTCAATCGCGTCAATCATGCCGGAACGCTCCATCAGCTCATGGAACACGGCGAGCTCCTGCTCCGTGACATACTCGTTTGCGCACATCAGCATGACGCCCTGACCGACAGCACATGCGGTGTTCGGCATGATGCGGATAATCTTTCTCTTATCGCCCAGCAGAGATGACAGCCTTGCAAGGCTCACACCGGCGAGCATGGACACAAATATGCAGTCCGAAACGCTGATCTCTTTTTCAAGGCCGCGCACAACGCCCTCAATCTTCTGCGGCTTTACGCCGAGAAAGACAAAACTGCTGTTTGCAAGCACGTCCTGCGCATCGGATGCGCAGCAGCCAACGCGCTTTGCGGCCGCGGCAGAGCTTGCCTCCGTGCTGCACGATACGGCGACCTTCGCGCCGCCCACTTTTTTTACTGCGGCAAGCGCCAGAGCGCCGCCCATATTTCCTGCGCCGATAAAACCGGCATCGTATTTTTTCATGCTGCACCTCCGTGCGATTAATATTATCTGGTTTGACCGTTGCCTCTTATAATATACTTGTATGTGCTCAGCTCGTCAAGTCCCATAGGTCCTCTGGCGTGCAGCTTCTGCGTGGATATGCCCATCTCGCAGCCGAGGCCGAACTCGCCGCCGTCGGTAAAGCGGGTGGACACGTTGACATACACCGCGGCGCTGTCCGTCTCGTTTACGAAGCGCTCCGCATTTTCCGCGCACTCGGTAACTATGGCGTCGCTGTGGTGCGTGGAGTGCTTAAGTACGTGAGCAATCGCGGCATCAAGGCTGTCGACAACACCGACGGCGAGAATATAATTGAGAAACTCCGTGTCAAAATCAGTGTCGGACGCGGGTGTACCGTCGATTATTTTTATCGCCTCGCTGTCAAGCCGCAGCTCCACAGGGACAAGCCCTGCGGCCGCACGGTCATCGACGAGCGCCTTTTTCAGCATCGGCAGGAATTTATCCGCAACCGCTTTGTGCACGATGCAGACCTCCTCGGCGTTGCATACGGAGGGACGGCTTGTCTTGGCGTTTACTATTATCTTCACGGCCTTGTCAAGATCGGCGTACTCGTCAACATAGACATGGCATATGCCGGTGCCGGTCTCAATGCAGGGGACGGTCGCATTCTTCACGCAGGCGCGGATAAGCCCGGCGCCGCCGCGGGGGATAAGCAGATCCACAAGTCCGTTTGCCTGCATTATATCCGTGGCGCTCTGGTGGCTCGTATCCTCAACGATGTTAATAATATCCGGATTACCGCCCGCCTTTTCTATGCCCTTTTTCAGCGCCGTAACTATAGCGTGGCTGCTGTTGAATGCCTCCTTGCCGCTGCGCAGCATGCACACGTTCCCGCTCTTTATCGCAAGCGCCGCCGCATCGGATGTGACATTGGGGCGGCTCTCGTATATAATTGCAACAAGGCCGAGAGGAACCTGCTTTTTGTATATATGCATGCCGTTTGCGTGCACCGTCTCCGAGAGTATGCGTCCCGTGTGATCCGGCAGCTTCACCGTGGCGCGTATGCCGTCCGCCATTGCGTCTATGCGGGCGTTGTCAAGGCTGAGCCTGTCAAGCATAACCTCGGATATTACGCCGCGCGCCTTGTCCATGTCCAGACTGTTCGCCTCAAGTATGCTCCCCACGTTATCCTGCAGGGCGTCTGCCATTGCGAGCAGTATATTATTCTTATCCTCCGCCGATGCGTCGCGGATGCTGCCCCATGCAGCCTTCGTTTTCTTAAGCAGTTCTGTTGTCGTCATTTTTATTTACCTCCCGCAATAAATCTTGTTCCTACGTGCTTTCCCTCTACTATGTCA
>CAVAPH010000035.1:0-17020 GCA_963590455.1 bacterium
TCCGAGAGGTTGGCGCGCTGCACCTCGTCGGTGACGGATGATGTGCAGTCGGACAGGACAATCACGTCATAGTCCAGCGACAATGCATCGTAGCAGGTAGTGCGGACACAGTTCGGTGTTGTAGTTCCGGCGAGAATTACCGTGTCAACGCCGAGACGCCGCAGGACAAGATCAACCGATGTGTGAAAAAATGCGGAGAAACGCGGCTTGTATATGCAATAATCACTCTCGCGGACCTCAAACTCTTCCGGATACGCATCGGATAATGCATCATCGCATTTTTCTGACATCGGACGTCCGCCAGCAAGCCATGTATCATGACGGCATTTCTCAACATCACTTCCGTCTGCACGGTAGTGACGCGTCACGTAGAATACCGGAATATTCGACTCATGGCACAGCGAGATTGCACGCACACAGTCGGGTATGGTCGCTGCGGCAGACGGAATGCAAAGGGGAGAGGCGGGATCGATGAATCCGCGCTGCATATCTATCATTATAAGTGCATATTTGCTCATCAGAATTACCTCGAGTATTAATGTTAAAGATTGTCTGACAGCATGCCGAAGCCTGCAATGGCCGTAGTGGGCAGGGAGAAAACTATGCACCCTGCTTTGCTGTCCGGCCCGGCGTTCTGCAATATTGAGCGCATTATTCCGGCTTTCTGCTCCATGCCTGCAACAATGAGAATAACCTCTTTCTCACTTGCAATAGAGACGTTGTAGAACTTTGCAGATTCCTTTGAGCCTGTGCCCTTGCCGTGCAGCACCGTGCCGCCTCTTGCACCGGCAGCGCGCGCAGCATTCATGATCATGTCGGTGCAGCCCTCGTTTCCGATTGCTACGATAAGCTCATAATCAGGGTTGATTTCCGGCGTATATTTCAAATTGTTTTCTCCTCCGTTGAGATAGCTCACGGCTTTTCCTCCTCCTATGCTTTTCATCGGTACTGCTACGACAAGCCCGTGCCCGGGGACGCCCAAATGCAGATATCTTCTCTGTGCCTTGATGAGCTCAGCGGTTTTGTCCTCATTTGCCACGGTGAAGACTATTCTCTTTTCGGTCGACTCTATGCCCAGCAGATCGAGCATGCTCTGCACGGCTGTTCCGTGGCCTCGCATGGCAATTGTCATCGGCAGCGCAAGCTCGGTGCAGATATCGGTCAGGGTCTCAAGCGCATCCGGATTAACAATGGAAATCACATAATTCATGCGTGAACCTCCTCCCACAGTTCCACAATGTCGAAGTCGCCATAAGTCTCCGTAACGGCGGCAGACTTCGATTTGCGTTCATAAACAAATCCGACGAGCTGAATTGAAACCAGTGGCATCATCGCCACCATGGCAACAACACCGAAGGCGTCCGTCAGAACGTTGCCGCCGAGTGCGGCACTTGTCCCCATGAAGAACTGCAGCATAAATGTGGCAGTCATAGGGCCGGAAGCGACGCCGCCGGAGTCAAACGCGATGGCCGTGTATATGTCAGGTACGAAGAACGAGAGTGAAAGTGCGATAATATATCCCGGCAGCAAAAACCAGAGTATTGATATTCCGGTTAAAACTCGCAGCATGGAGAAGCCCATTGCCAGTGAAATTGCTGCAGAGAGGCTGAACTTTATTGCTTTACCCGGAATTGCACCGGCACTGACTTCTTCAATTTGCTTTTCAAGAACTCCGACCGCAGGCTCAGCTGAGATGATGAACCAGCCCAGCAGCATAGCGAGCGGAATGAGCAGCCAGCGCAGCGATTCATCGGAAAGAAGCTTGCCAAGCTCTGAGCCGAGTGCAGAGAAGCCGATATTTACGCCGGTAAGGAACAAAACAAGACCGATGTAGGTATATATAAGTCCGATTACAATCTTCATCAGACTGCGCTTGTTCATGTGCAGCAGAATAAACTGAAACAAAAAGAATATGACCACAATGGGCAGCATAGATAGGGCCATTTCCTGCATGTAAGTAGGAATGGCACGCAAAAATTCGCGCCCTATATCCGCAGTGCTGTCATATGATGCCGTGGTCAGATCCACAACGGCAGAACTGCTCGGATAAAACTGCCCGAGAATTAAAACCGAAAGAATCGGACCGATAGAGCAGAGAGCGACAAGACCAAAGCTGTCCGCTTCGGCATTCGCGTCACTACGCACCTTTGATACACCAAGGCCCATTGCAAGTATAAACGGCACTGTCATAGGTCCTGTGGTCACGCCGCCGGAGTCAAAAGAGATGCCGAGAAATTCAGTGTCAGTGAGTGCGGCCAGAACAAATACAATGGCGTAGCATATTATCAGAATCCAGCGCAGAGACGCACCGGTGAGTATACGCAGCATACATACGGCCATGAAGAAGCCGACACCAACGCCGACGGTGATCAACAGCACGCTGCTTTTAATATGCGGCACGGTTTCTGCAAGCACCTGTAAATCAGGCTCCGCAACGGTAATTGCAAAACCCAGAAGAAAGCTGACAAAAAGAATAAGCGGCAGCTTCTTAGTTTGCGTCAGGGCGACGCCGATTTTGCTGCCTATCGGTGTCATGGCCTGTTCCGCACCCAGCGAAAACAGCCCCATGCCAAGCACCAAAAGTATAGCGCCTATAAGAAAGCAGAGCAGTAAATCAGGCTGCATCGGTGTTATGCATAGGCACAGCACCAGAACAATAATAACTATCGGCAACACCGACAGTGCAGACTCACGCAGCTTCTCCAATATTGCCGACCGTGTTTTTTTCAGTTGCATTTTCTCTATGATAATATCACTTCCTAACTGGTATATATAATAACAAATTTCAGCACGATTGGCAATAAATGCACGCCATTGTAAACAGTATGTTTAAATTTGTGTATAATCTTAACGCAACATTATGTAAACCAGCAAACGGCTGCGCATACAACATAGCTGCCGGTGTGACCGGCTGAGTGATCTGCTTCAAGCGGCAAACGCAAGGCATGCCAGCAAGAACAACGCCCTGAAAATCACGATATAAAACGGCTCCTCCTTGGATACATTCCAAAGGGGAGCCGTAAAGCTATATACTTAATCATCACGTGCTCAATGCATTAAACTCCGCAATTTTGCAGCCGAGGGCATCAGCGTCTGACTTATCATGCGTTACGAGTATTATCGCGGCGTTAGTGTATTCAGACACGGCTTTTATCGCTGAATTTTTTGACACTTCGTCCAACGCTTTGAATGGTTCATCGAGCAAAATAAGATCGCCGCCGTATGCCATTGTCCGCGCAAGTGCGACACGCTGCTGCATCCCTCCTGAAAGCTCGTGCGGCCTTTTATTCAAGGCATCTTGAAGCCCAAAGCGGGACAGCCATTCTGTTACAGATTCTTGCGCATCGGCTTCGTTGAGCACCAGAGATACATTCTCTTCCGCTGTCAGCCAAGGCAGCAGGCGAGGCTCCTGAAACATAATCGCGGTGCGCTTAAAATCATTTGATACACTGCCGCAGCTCGCTGTCAGCAGACCGTCAGCGATGCGTAAAAGCGTGGTTTTTCCGCAGCCGGACGGACCTATTATTGCCATCCGCTCTCCGCAATCCAATCGAAGCGAGATATCCCGCAAAATCTCTTGCTCACCGTAACTGAAGCAGACGTTTTTTAACTCAAGCATTTGCGTCACCTCCGCCTATAAGCCGCAGCACGGCCTTTTCAAGCAGCAGGCTTAATATAATAACCGTCAGCGTCCATGCAAACAGGTCAGTTGTCTGCAGGTAGAGCTTGGATTCGTAGATCATTCGCCCGATTGATTCACGCGGCACGGTCAGAACTTCGGCCGCTATGCCGGCCTTCCAGCCAAATCCGAAAGCGCTTCTGCATGCCGAGCGAAAATGCGGCATTACTGACGGAATATATATTGCCCTCACTGTTTTTAGCTTTGAAAAATTATATGCGCGTGCAAGCTCCAAAAGCTGAGGATCTGTGCCATGAATTCCGGCCGATACGTTTGCCCATATAACCGGCAGTACCATCAACGCTGATATAAGCACCGGGACGCAATCGCGCGCAATCCAGATTAGTACGAGTACAACGAAAGACGCGACCGGCGTGGTTTTAATAACGGTCATTACCGGTGAGAACAGTGCATCGAGCAGGGAAAAACGGCAGGTGAGTATAGCAAGAATTATTCCGATAATTACGGCGCAGGCAATACCGGCGCATATGCGTGCAAGTGAAAGAAGTGTGTAGTGCCAGAATTCACCCGTGCAGATAAGCTCGCATAGCCTTATCAAAACATCTTTAGGCGCAGGCAGCAGAAGTGGCTTTGCAATAATTGCGGACAGAACCTGCCACAACACAAGCCAGAACAGCACGGCAAGCAGTGTGCGTGTGATTCTTCTTTTTACGGAAAGCATCACAGCAGGCAGTAAAAGTCATCAGCCGGTACTGCGCCGCCTATGCTCTGCGGGGCGATGGAGTACATTATATTAAGAAATTCGGAGAGCGCGCCCTTCATATCGTTTCCGGTGATGAAACATACATTGCAATTCGGAATGGCCTTAGCTGCAACTGCGGCCTTAGAGAATATACCGGTGGCCTCGATCTTCTCGGCAATGCCTTGTACATCTGCCTGCAGTGCCTCTACGGAAGCACCATATTCCTCAAGGAAGCATTTTAACTCAGCCGGATGCTCAGCCGCAAATTCACGGCGTACAACGACACAGCCCTGCACAAGACTGCCGGCAGGGGCAACCTTATCCCATTCCTCAGTTAGATCAAGCACGACCGACAACGCCTCATTTGCACTGCATGCGACGGTTACCATAGGCTCCGGCAGCACGGCAAGGCTGACCTCACCGGAGGAAACGGCAGCGTTGAGATCTGCGGGCTGGGCGTAGCTGTTGTCAATAATGACGTCCTCACCGACGGTGAGATTGTTCGCCTCGCAGAGGTATTGGAAGATAAAGCTCGGGTTTTGTGCGGGCACATATACAGTTTGTCCCTTAAGATCGGCAAAGCTGTTTACCTCAACACTGCCGTCACTTACCAAATACAGCACGCCGAGAGTGTTTAATGCCAGAACCTGAACTTCTCCCTCAGTCTTGTTGTAGAGCGCTGCTGCGGCGTTTGTAGGCAGGGCGGCGATGTCGACAGAGCCGTTTACAAGTGCCGCTGTGACATTGCTCGCGTCAGTCTCGACGGTGAAATTATAATTGAGTGAGGCCTCACCGTTTTGAGCATCATACATCAGCCCGGCCATGCCGAATCCGGTTGTGCCGTTGAGGACCATAATGTTTATCGGCAGCGCGCTGTCAAGCTCCGCAGCTTCATCAAGAGAAGATTCTTCCGCAGCGGCTGGCGTGCTTGTCACATCCGTGGACGTTGAACTGCTCCCGCAGGCTGCGAGTGATGCAAGCATTAAAAGTGCCATTATGAGAGTGATGGATTTCTTGACTATATTTTTCATACTTACTCCTCCGACCCAAAGGTCTGTGCAGAATATGCGGCCTTAGCCGCGACTCCGGGCAGACGTCCGATCTTGCCGGTGAGACTGTTTATTACATCCGAAGGGGCATCAACGGCAATGCATATAATATTAATGCCGCGCTGACGATAGGGGATACCCATGCGCCCAATAATATATTCTCCGTAGCTGTGAAGAATACGATTCAGATTTTCGACGGATTCCGGTTCGGAAACAATTATTGAAACGGCTGCTATTCTGTTTTCCATAGATATACCTCCAATACAAAAAAGCCATGCCTAATTAAGGCATGGCTAATCGTTGAAATACGAAAACTTTCATGCCTTCCGTCTCAAACTATTTCGACGTCAGAATAAAACAGATCCTCACCGTTAGAAAACTCTGTCGGCTCGGTTAGTCACATGTATTATATTGACTTGCTTAATATTTGTCAATCAAAAATTCCGCGATTATTACAGTTCGGACTTGTGCTCAAGAATTGCGGCACACGCAGCGCAGGCGGGGCAGTCGCAGTACTTTGCGCCGGATGCCTTGAGCTCCTTTGCGTGAGCGCGGAAAGCGGCAACGCCGTCACCGAATACCTTCTCAGCAACATCGGACTCGGCAAAGCCGACAAGAGCATCAATCGGTTCAATATCCTCTTCAATCTCCTTTATGAGCTTGGCAGACTCCTCGGCCTCGTGTTCGGTTCCGAGAGCGTCGAGCCATGACTGTGCAGCAGCCTTCGCCTCCGCGCAGCAGCTCGGTGCGGCAAGAAGCTCTTTGACCTTTTCAATTACATATGCGTTCATAATATATCTCCTTCACTTCACAAAAAATACCAAGATAAAATGCGGCGCTTGCAGCCAGCATCCGGAGTTATTATAACACTCCTGTGATGCATACTGCAAGCGCTGTGATGATAGATTAGGAGAGCAATTGAAATTTGATTATTGACCATTAAAAAATTGAATGTGCATCAAATCGATTATTTGTGTTTTGTGTATTTTTTGGAAACTTGAATTTCGATTCACTGAACAATAAAATACAATTTTTTATTAAAGCTATCACTCTAAATATTTCCTCCACTGATTACTGTAACAGCAAATAATGGAAACATGTGAGCTTTAGAAAGGAAAAACGCTATAGACCGAGGATAAATAGCTTAAAAATTGTCGATTACGACAATAAAATTCATTGTTGTTGCATTTGAATAAAAATATAGGGGTGTATTTGGCAAAGTTAAATTATTAACTTTTGACAAGAACAAAAAAATCATGTAAGGCAAAAATACACCACAAAAAAACACAATAGGCGTGCTTTCCGTTTAATGACACAATGAGAATATAATTGTACAATCTGTACAGAAGTGTGGAACAGTGATATGGTTCCATAAACAGAAAATATGAAATCGTTAGGAGGAGCAACATGCTAAAAAAACTAAACATTGACAAGGAGACGTTAAAAAAGTTTATTATTGTTTGCATAACCTCAGAGTTTATTTACTTTGTTTATGCAGCAAAGAACGTTCTCTACACACCCTATATCAACATGTTAGGGTTAACCGACAGCCAGCTGGGAATGGTGCTTACAGTTCAGGGCTGGGTTGCATTCTTTGGAGGAATACCCAGCTCATGGGTCTTAAACAGATTTTCAGCCAGAAATCTGCAAGCTATTAATCTTACACTTTCAGGGCTTACATGTTTCTACATGATTTCACCGGCTGTTAGCTACGGTGGTATGCTTGTGGTTGGTGTTATTTGGGGCTTCACACTTGAGGCATTCTATTGGGGCGCTGTTACCAAGAGTGTTAGGTGCATGTTCCCAGACGAAAAGCAGGGAATTGCTTTCGGTTCAATGGAAATGACCCGTGGTCTTACCGGCGTAGTGGAAAATATGATTGCAGTTGCGATTGTTGCTGCTATTGGCGAACAAATATTCGGTATGCGCGTTGTCATGGGAATTGCAGGAGTATTACTTATCATATTTGGCATTCTGGTCTTCAAACTTCTTCCTGCTGAAAATTACCTCAAGAGTGAAACTGCTTCCGGAAAGAATAAAGAATCCTTCAAGGCAATCTTAACTTGCTTAAAGATTCCGCAGCTTTGGCTTTGCGGATTTATGGGAATGGGCGTTTATGCTGTATACATGGGAACTTCCTATTTTCAGCCTTTCCTTGAGGATATTTATCAGGTACCGACTCTCTTGGTTTCTATTTTTGCAATCGTAGGTTCATCTTATGTCCGCATGTTTGCTGGACCCGTATCTGGAGTTATAGCCAATAATAAATTCCATTCCTCTGCAAACTGGATGCGCATACTTTTCGCAACAGGAATTGCGATGCTCGTGGCAATTATCGTTATGCCTAAATCTGCTGCATTTATATGGCCTGTAACAATTATGCTTATAGTACTTCAGATCGTGGTGTATATGTTACGTGGAGTTTACTATGCACCTATAGGCGAGTCCGGTATACCCAGAGAGGTTTCTGGTTCTGCGATGGCTATAGCTATTCTGCTTATCCAATCTCCGATGTGCTGGGCATCTGCTGTTTACGGAAAACTTATTGAGAGTGGTACAATGGAAGGCTATAAGACTGTTTTTGTCATAATGGCTTCTCTCTACGCTGTCGGCTTTGTTGCAGCTATGATACTCTCGAATTACATCAAAAAACATGGCCTTAAGGTTAACATTGAGTCCGGAGCTGAGGACTAATAGATATATTATTATTTCGCTTATCATTTTTAATGACTTGGAAAGGAGCTTGAACAAGAACAATGGAAATTGCGTTAGCTAGCGATTTTGGAATATATGAATTGTCTCCAGAATCCATGGATGAGCAGATGGCAAAGCTTGAGAAAGCTGGAATTACTCATGTGCACTGGGCTCACGACTGGGATTATGAATATATATATTCCCAGTGGGAAATGATTCAGATTAAGGAAATTTTGGAGCGTCATCACATAAAAGTAAAGGGCGTTCACGCAACGGAGGGTAACACGAGATGCAGGGTTGTGAATGGACAGCCAGTATTCGTGAATCGCACTCGTATGCGCGATTTTCGAAAAGACTTTACATCACCGTATGAATACAATCGCTTATCAGGTGTAGAGCTCCTGCTTAATAGAGTGGATTTGGCGTATATGATTGGCGCTAAAGAAATTATAACCCACATGGTCGTCCCGTATGAAGATTTTGAAAATATACCTGGTTTTAAGGAAAAATACTGGGAGCAGGTTTATAAATCGTTCGACGAAATGGAGCCATATTGCAGAGCTAAAGGTATTCGTATAGCCGTAGAAAATATGATATGCACGCCTAAAAAGTATCAGTACGAAAAGTTTGACAGGCTTTTTGAACGGTATTCATCTGAATACGTAGGGCTTTGCTATGATTCAGGTCATTCCTTAATCACAATAGAAGATGAGGCAACAAGGGAACCAGATTGGAAGTTCCTCGAAAGGTACAAGAGTAGACTTATTGCTATGCATCTTGATGACAATTTAGGTATTGATTATTCTTTGTCCAAAGATATTGATGGAGCAATCCAAAAGTCAGACAAGCACTGGATACCATTTAAAGGTATTGCAAGCTGGGACAAAATATGCGAGCTTATTGCTGAGTCTCCTTACGAATTGCCGCTGATTCTTGAAATTGTTGTTCCTAAAAACACCGTTGAGGAAGAAATGGCAGGTCTTGCAGAAGCGAAAGCTGTAGGCGAGAGGCTTACGGATATGGTGCTGGCATACCGCAATAAGATTTAATGAGTAAACGCACCGATGTTTTCGGTGCGTTTTTTAACAAGTAAATCACATAATCATATCGTGATTTGCGGCAAATTCTTATTTCTTATTCTACATGAAAGGTGGCCTTTATTTCTGTCTATATCATCGATTTATACAGACTATAGTGGCCGAATGATTGATTTACATGAACAAAAACGAAACCTTGCGAAAAGAATTGAATCCGTTGAACGTGTGGGCAATAGCTTTTGGCTGTATAATCGGATGGGGCTCGTTTATAAACCCTGGCGAGAAGTTCTTGCCGAATTCCGGAGTTGCCGGTACTGCGATTGCCATGGCCTTTGGCGCGCTTGTAATGATTATAATTGCATGTAGTTATGCCTATATGGTTCCGAAGTACCCAGAAGCTGGTGGAGAATTTACTTTTGCAAAAATGTGCTTCGGAAAAAACATGGCTTTCTTGTGTGGTTGGTTCCTTGCAGCTGCATACTTAGCGAACGTTCCAATGAACTCCACAGCTATTGGTCTTATTGTGGACGGAATAGATGGAACAAGCGACATTCTTAAATTTGGTTTTCATTATTCTATAGCAGGATATGAAATATGGTTTGGTGAAATATTATTAGCAACATTTATCCTAGTCATATTTGGAATATTCAATATAAGCGGGGTTAAGAAGGCAGGTATTATTCAGACTGGACTGGCATTTTTGCTTGTAATTTCAGTGTTTGTTCTAGCTGTTGCGGCAATCATAAGCAGCAAGGTAAAAGGAATAAACATGCAGCCTATTTGGGGGTTTGATAAAGAAGCTGCAATTATTGCATCTGGAACAGAAACTTTAGATATAAGTCAATTTGCTCACAATGGACCTAAGGCTGTCCTAAGCGCAATTCTTGCAACTTTTGTTATTGCTCCGTGGGCCTTCGTTGGATTTGATACAATACCCCAAGCTGCAGAGGAATTCAATTTTTCATACAAAAAAGTCCTTCTTATAATGACTGTTGCTATATTTTTTGGATGTTTTGTATATGTCTCCAATAACACAATAGCAGCAGCAACATTAGAAAACTGGCCGGAGAGAGTTATGGCTGGGGAATGGGTCTTATTGATTGCAGTTGAGGAATTATTGGGACCTTTCGGTAAGACTCTCATTGCAATCGCTGTTTCATGTGCAGTTTTGTCAGGAATTATGGGGTTTTATCTTGCAGCAAGCAGACTACTGTATTCCATGGGAAGAGAGGGATATCTTCCCAAAGTATTTGCAAAACTCGATCCCAAATATGGAACCCCCAAAAATGCAATGCTTTTTTGCATTATTGTATCACTAGCTGGCCCCTTGCTGGGCAGAAAAGCCTTGGGATGGTTCGTGGATATGAGTGCAATAGGTGCTTCAATAGGTTATTTTTTTACTAGTGCTGCAACCATGGTTACTGTGAAAAAAAACAATGATAAAAAGTTAGTTTATGTATTGGGTATGATTGGAGTGATTTTTTCATTAATATTCATTGTCTTGCAATTGATCCCGGTTCCGGGGCTAAATGATGTCCATTTTTGCAAGCAAAGTTACATTATGCTTATAATCTGGATTGTATTAGGAATGTATTTTTATATGAAGCAGAGAAAATACTTTAATGGAGGGAGAGAGAGCTGAATGAAAGATTTTTGGAAAGTTTTGATAATGGTATTATCTTTTCTCCTCCTCCTTATTACAATTGTTTCAGAGATTGAGGCAAATTATCAGATAAGCAATTTTGCTTTTCTTCTCATAATAATGATAACGGTAACAATTGTCCCTGTTGTTGCAAAATATGCATATACGTGGATGATGGGCGAAGATTTCGACGAAGAAGAACGTGAGATAGTAAAGCGTAAAAGAAGCAACATGATTTTGTGTATTTCTGCCACTTTAGCAATAATACTAGTTGTCCGGCTGTGTATGAATATATTTTAATGCCAATATAAAATGCGGCGCTTGCAGCCAGCATCCGGAATTATTATAGCACTCCTGTGATGCATACTGCAAGCGCTGTGATGATAATGTTAAAATAATTTAGTTTACATAACAGCGTAATTTGAAGCTGCCAATCTTAAACCTTTGCGTTGAAAAATGCAGTGCACAGCCGTATAAGTGCGTCCTGATCGTCAATTCCCATAAGCTCACGTGCCGAATGCATTGCAAGTATCGGTGCACCTACATCGGCGGCGGGCATCGCAAGCAGGGCTGACGCCATTGAGCCGACGGTGCTTCCGCCGGGCATATCCGCACGGTTCATGTAGGTTTGCAGCGGAATGTTATTTTCACGGCATAATGCGGTAATAACGGCGTATCCCTCTGCATCGGTCGAATAGCGCGGGCTTCGCTTGAGCGCTACGCCGCCGCCAAGCACGGGTGCACATACGGGATCAGCAAGCTCCGGATGATTCGGATGCAGCGCGTGTGCAACATCGCAGGAGAGCAGCATGCCGTTTAAGCAGGCGTCGATATAATCTGCCCTGTCAATCCCCAATGCCGTCGACAGCTTATCGAGTATTATGCTCAGCATGGCGCTGTCCGCACCGCGGCGAGTATTGCTGCCAATCTCTTCATTGTCGTAGAGCACAGCAATATTTATCGCATCACCGTCAGCGTCTGCAAGTGCACGGATACATGCGTGGGCAGAGCTGATATTATCAATACGCGGAGAGGAGAGCAGATCATGCTCAAAGCCTACTAATGATGCATCTTCAAAGCAATATGCACATAGCTCAAACGAGAGTATATCCTCCGTCAAAACACCGAGCCGTTCCGCAATTTTGCCGATAAGATAACCGTCCTTTTCAAATGCGCCCTGAATTGTGCGGCATACCGGCAGCATATCAGTATTTGCCTTATACGGCATGCCCTTATTGATCTCACGGTTGAGGTGGATTGCAACGTTCGGGATGACCATAAGCGGTTCATCCCATGAGATAAGCCGTTGAGCGGGACGCATTGCATCGCCGCTTGTGAGCATTACTGCACCGGCAAGACCTAAAGGACGATCAAGCCAGGTGTTGTATATTGCACCGCCGTAGGGCTCAATATTAAGCCGTACTCCGCCACGGCCCGTAAGTTCGGGCTGCGGCTTTATACGCATGCACGGCCAGTCCGTGTGCGCGGCTGCGATGCGAAATATATTTTTCCTGCCTATACTGAAAGCCGTCAGTGCACTGCCACAGTTTACATAATACTTGCCGCCGCGTTTTATATTAAAAGGCTTGTTCAACTCGAGCGGCTCAAATCCGGCCTGCGAGAGCTGTTTTGCTGCCATATCCACAGTGTGCCACGGCGATATTCCGGCATTAAGCCAGTTCATGAATTCTTTGCTGTAATTGGACATAATATGCCTCTTTCGTTAACGTATGCTCTCAGTGATTTTTAATCCGGTGGGCGTAGCAGCAAGTCCGCCCATGCCTGTTTCACGCAGACTTGCGGGCAGTGCATCGCCGATTTCACCCATTGCATCGATTACCTCGTCAGCAGGGATGTGACTCTCTATCCCGGCCAGTGCCATGTTTGCTGCGCTGACTGCATTTACTGCACCCACGACATTGCGTTTGACGCAGGGGATTTCCACAAGTCCCGCAACGGGATCACAAACTAGACCGAGAAGATTGCCAAGGGCCATTGCAAATGCATGTGCGCACTGCTGTGCATTCCCGCCAAGTATGTGCGTAAGCGCGGCAGCGGCCATTGCACTTGCCGTGCCGACCTCGGCCTGACAGCCACCCTGTGCGCCTGATACACTTGCTCGTACTGCAGTCACCTGACCAAAGCCGGCAGCTATGTATAGTGCCTGCAGTATAACTTCGTCATCTATAGTCATCTCTTCGCGCAGTGGGATAAGCACGGCCGGCAATATGCCGCAGCTTCCGGCTGTAGGTGCCGCCACGATGCGCTTCATGCATGCATTGCACTCGGCAACCTTCAGTGCTTCCTCGGTTACACGAAGAAAGTATCTGCCGCCGATCAGCTTGCCTTCAGATGCCGCACGCTGCAGTTTATCTGCATCTCCGCCGATGAGTCCGCTGTTTGAACGGTCACACGCACAATACTGCCTGCTTGACTGCTGCATGGCCTCCCACAGCGCAGCGATCTGACGATGGGAGGATTCTTTAGTATATCCGTTTTCATGGCAGTCATCCTCACAAATGATTTCATAGAGTGCTTTTCCGGTACTTTCGGCTTCGGAGAGCATGGATGCAATACTGTTGAAGCTCATTCGGATTCCTCCTGATTAAAAATAGTAATCTTCTTTATCCCCTTTATGTGTGACAGCCATTGTTCAATCTCTTTGGGGATAGGCTGGTCGCACTCAAGTATCATGACGGCATATCCGCCCTGCTCGCTGCGATAGAGCTGCATTGTGGCAATGTTAATCTGCTTTTGCATCAATGCAGTCGTGACGGCGGCAACATGCCCTGGAACGTCCTGATTGTGCACGATAAGTGTGTTGCGTTCGCCGGAAAAATTTGCGTCTATTCCGTCAATAGATACCACGCGTATGCGCCCACCGCCTATACTTTCGGCGACAACGTCAAGTGTGCGTCCCCCTTTGCCTGTCAGCTGCAGTCTTGCAGTGTTGGGGTGCGCATTTCTCAGCTGTACATTTTTTATATTGAAGGATAACCCCTGCTCTTTGGCAATAGAAAAGCTGTTCGGAATACGCAAATCATCCGGCTGCATACCTAAAAGCCCGGCGACAAGCGCACAATCCGTGCCATGTCCGCGCCCGGTCAATGCAAAGCTGCCGTGCAGTGAGATTTCCGCATGCTCCGGCTCTTCGCCCAAAAGCTTCCGTGCCGTCAGCCCTATACGTACGGCCCCAGCAGTGTGACTGCTTGAAGGCCCGACCATCACCGGCCCGAGTATATCAAATAAACGCATCGTATGCCCCTCCGTTCAATAAAACATTACTGCCCTGATTGATAACATGATTAAACTAAAAATTTCTGTCATTATACAGTCAGACGCGATAAAATGCAATAAAAAACCAAACAAAAGCGAGCTCGCGAGCGGGTGATCCAGTTTTTAGTCCTCACGCCATTGAAAAACCGACTATACTGTGGTAAAATAAACACTGATACTGTGATATTATCCCACTGATTGGAGAGCTACATGAGAAGATCCGCCGGATACAGAGAACCGCGAGCCGGAGTTATTATATTCGTTGCCCTGGCAGTTGCACTTGCTGCCTTTGTTACTATAATGCTGCTCACGCATAAGAAAACCGAAGAGGAAGTTGACCCACACGAGGGACAGGTGTATATCTATGACGGCTTTGACTGGATATGGATGACTCCGCTTGAGGGTGTGCCGGTCAATACGCTGACGGAAGATATGTTTACTGCAAACGGCACCGAGATCAGCTATATCGGAAACGAATATGACGTTTTGCGCGGCGTAGATGTGTCTGAGCATCAGTATGACATCGATTGGGAAGAGGTCGCGGCGTCGGGTGTGGACTACGCATATATCAGGGTCGGCCGAAGAGGATATACCGAGGGCGGGCTCTTTGAGGACCCTTACTTCGAGGCGAATATAACCGGCGCGCAGGCAGCCGGACTCAAGATCGGTGTATATATGTTTTCCCAGGCAGTCACGGTGGCAGAGGCCATTGAAGAAGCAAACTTCGTTATTGACCGCATAAAAAACTATAATGTCGCGCTGCCGGTTGTTTTCGACTGGGAGAAAATCGAAGATGATGGCGCGCGGACGGCAAACATCGCCATGGAGGGGCGCACTGACTGCGCGGTTGCGTTCTGCGAAACGATAAAGAACGCCGGCTATATCCCAGGTGTGTACTTCAACCGCAATCTCGGGTATTACGGCTATGACCTGCGGCGTCTGACAGATTACGAATTCTGGTTTTCACTGCCGGAGAGCTCGTTCCCCAATTTCTACTATGCTGCTGACATGTGGCAGTACAGCTTCACCGAATCTGTCCCCGGTATAGAGGGCGAGACAGATATGAATCTCTGGTTTATTCCAAAAAATACAGAGGCAGAAACGGGAGAATAATCATACACTTGCAACAGTGTATAAATTATGATATAAACTATATAAATATCCAAATATCCGCTGTGTTTAAGCAGACGGGCATCATAAAAAAGGAACGTGGTTGCTTTGAACGATTTCAACGCACTGAAAAAAGCTGCAAAGAATGTCGACAGCAGCTTCCCAAGCTATAAGCTCGCAATCCTCGGCGACTGTGCAACGCAGCACATCGCAAAGGCACTCAAGGGTGATGCTGCACTCCGCAAGCTTAATTTGAATATTTTTGACTCCGACTATAACCAGCTTCAAGCTCAGACGATGGATGCAGATTCAGAGCTCTACGCTTTTGCACCGGACGCTGTGTTAATAGTCATGTGCACGGAGAAGCTGTACGAGGCCTTTTGCAATACCCCGGCGGAGCAACGGCCAAAGTTTGCTGAAGACACTCTTGCACGCATATCTATGTACTGGGAGCTCATTTCGCAGCATCTGAAGACAAACATACTTCAGTTTAACTTCGCCTATATAAATGACGGCTGCATGGGCAGCTATGCTCTGCGCGAACCAAGCTCGTTTGCATATCAGCTTGCAAAGCTGAATTATCTGCTCAATCAGGCAGCCGCAGAGAAGAAAAATATATTTCCCGTAGACATAAACGCCGTACAGAGCTTTATGGGCGCGGCCAGCTTCAAAGACGACAAGCTCTATTATGTCGCAAAAATGCCGTTTTCACTTGAGGCACTGCCGTATATTGCTGCGAGAACGGTAGATGTGATCAAAACTTTACGCGGAGCAATCAAGAAGTGTGTTATACTCGATTTGGACAATACGCTCTGGGGTGGAGTTATCGGCGATGACGGGCTTGACGGCATAGAGATAGGCGAGCTCGGCACAGGTCATGCTTTTTCAGAGTTCCAAATGTATCTGAAAGAGCTCAAGAAGCGCGGAATTATACTTGCCGTCTGCAGCAAGAACAATGAGGATACGGCTAAACTGCCGTTTGAAAAACACCCGGAGATGGTGCTGCACCTTGACGATTTCGCAATTTTCGTCGCAAACTGGCAAGATAAAGCGTCCAATATTAATTTTATTCAGCAGACACTGAATATAGGCATGGACAGCATAGTCTTCTTCGATGACAATCCCTTTGAACGCGGCGTAGTGCGTTCACTTATCCCTGATATAACTGTGCCGGAGCTGCCGGAAGATCCAGCCCTGTATCTCAGTTACATCCGCTCGCTGAATCTCTTTGAGACCGCTTCGTTTTCATCTGCGGATGCGGACAGGACTGAGCAGTACCGCCAGGAGGCGGACCGTACCACACTTATTGCTAAGTTCACAAGCTATGATGAGTATCTCAAGGCACTTGAAATGCACGCACAGGCCGCGCCGTTTGACAAATTCCACTATCCGAGAATTGCTCAGCTGACTCAACGCTCAAACCAGTTTAATCTGCGCACGGTAAGATATACGGAGAGCGAGATTGAGGCTGTTGCAAATGATGATAATCACATTACCAGATACTATTGCCTGAACGACAAGTATGGTGATTACGGTCTTATAAGCGTAGTTATTATGGATAAGAGGGATAAAGACACTCTCTTTGTCAGCGAATGGCTGATGAGCTGCCGTGTACTGAAGCGAGGCATGGAGGAGTTTATAACGAACGACATTATACGCACGGCGCAGGCTAACGGCTGCAGCAAAGTAATCGGCGAGTATATTCCAACGCCGAAAAACGCCATGGTTGCGGATCTTTATGAACGCATGGGCTTTGAAAAACGTGACGGATACTACATCGCAGATGTATCCACTTATAAAATGCACAATACAAATATATCGGAGGAAGAA
>CAVAPH010000036.1:0-16906 GCA_963590455.1 bacterium
GTCTTGTCTTGTCTTGTCAATCATGGGGTTCGGCTTCATGCTTGTCAAGCCCCCTGTTTTGTATTTTTTCAATGATATTTTAACAAAAATACATGGACTTGGCAAGAGAGTTTTCGACAATTATGCGGCTTGTGTAAAAATAATTTTGCAATTTGTTACGGATTCCGTCTTTTGACTGCAAACAGCTTATTTCACCGATTGGCTGTCTTGATTTCTGATGCAGGGCCTGTTTTTATTATCTCACAGTGCTGTCCCCTTCTTGGGAACATATAGGCTTGTCATATCCACCCGCTCCAGCTCCAGCAGCTTCACTTTGCGGTCAATTCCGCCGCCGTATCCGGTGAGGCTGCCGTTTGTACCGACAACGCGGTGACAGGGGATCATGAGCGAAATCGGATTATGCCCGACGGCTCCGCCGACAGCCTGTGCAGACATCTTTTCGATGCCCAAATCTCTTGCAATCTTTGCGGCAATTTCGCCGTAGGTCATGGTTTTACTGTATGGAATTGTCAGCATGATATCGCAGACCATTTTGCGGAAGTCTGTCGAGTCATATCGCAGAGGCGGAAGGAAGTCCGGCTCACGTCCGGAAAAATAAATATCCAGCCACCGTGCTCCTTCTTTAAGCAGCGGCTGCTCCTCAGCTTCCGTTTTCACCTCGCCCGGCAGGACATTTCCGAAATGCCTCTGGCCGTTAAACCACAGTCCAATGATTGCCGTCTCGTCACAGGCAAGCGTTATTGCTCCAAGCAGGGAATTATATTCAGCCGTATACACCATGACTTATACCTCAATTTTATGCTTTATAAATATAATACTGCGCCGGTGTTTATTTTTTGCCGTTCTTCTTCGGAGCGTAATCCTTCATCTCAGGAATGGCCCCGCCGGAGGCTGCCCAGAAATAAAGGCTTGCCACACTGCAATAAGGAGACAGTCTGCGCCGGTATTTTTCAAAAAGCTTTCTGTCTATTTTCCTGTGGTGATAAACCATACGCATGCCGCGATGAATGGCAAGATCGTCGTAGCTCAATATGTTCGGACGCTGCAGGCAGAATAATAAAATCATTTCCGCTGTCCAGACGCCGATGCCCTTGAGCGCTGCAAGAGCTTTGATAGCCTCCTCGTCACTCATATGTTCAACGGCATCCAGATCAAATGCGCCTGACATGACCTTCTCCGAAAAGTCTTTTATATACTCAGCCTTGCGAAATGTCATGCCGAGAGCCTGAAGCGCATTTATATCGGCGCGGCTTATTGTTTCGGGCGAAACAGTGCCCAAGGCATCGTTCATCCGCTGCCAGATGGTCTGCTGCGCCTTGGTTGAAATCTGCTGACCGACGATATGATGAACAACCGAAGAGAAAAGATCAGTGTCCACCGTGCGGTCTACGTGGCCGATTTTATCTATAACTTCTCCGAGGCGTGCATCCCTCGATTTCAGATAGCTAATTTCTTCTTCGCCGTACGCAAAATACAATCCGCCGCCCCCTTTATAAGCTTTAATTATTTTATTGCCTCGTACAGCTCTTCTGTGCTGTGAACAATGCGTGAAGCACCGGAGGC
The DNA here is from genome assembly GCA_963590455.1 of bacterium. Classification (GTDB taxonomy): domain Bacteria; phylum Bacillota; class Clostridia; order Oscillospirales; family Oscillospiraceae; genus Limivicinus. Next base: position 1,564 of record CAVAPH010000036.1, read on the forward strand.
AACAAGCTCCGGCTCATCGCGGAAGCCCCAGGCAACCGAGACGCATGCCATTCCCGCGTTTTTCGCAGTAGCAATATCCACCTCCGAATCGCCGACATATACACATTCATCAACGGCAAGCCCCAATTCATGCACGGCGGCAAGCACCATGTCCGGTGCCGGCTTGCGGCAGACTGCGGCACTCTCGCCGACGGCAAGCTCCAGCAGATCACCAAAGAAATCCGCCGCCAGCGCCCTTGTAGATGCGTCCGGCTTATTGGAAATAACAGCCTGCTTCACGCCGTCAGCCTTCAGCCGCTCCATAAGCGCCGTAATACCGGGGTAAGGCGCTGTTTTTATACGGCAATGCTCATTATAATACGGGACATAGAACTGCAGTACCCGCTCGAGTGTCTCGTCATCCGTGCCCTCCGGGACGGAGAGTGTTATCAGCCGGCGTGCACCGTTGCCGAGGAAGCGACGCACCTCTTTTACGGAGCGCTCGGGCATATTAAAATGGCGCAGAGTGAAATTGACAGCATCCGTGAGGTCTGCAAGCGTCTCAAGCACAGTGCCGTCCATATCATATAATACGGCCTTGTATTTCACATTAATCTCTCCTTTTTGGATTACTGTTTTACAAGCGGATTATATCATGTATGTCAAGCTTGCCAACAGGTTAAAAATGTGCTTAAATAGGCATGTTAAATTTAGAAAATTCTCTGCGGAGAAGGACTCATGAAAAAAAGAAACATCATTTTAATCATACTTCTCATTGCTGTAGTCGCGGCCGGCATATACACGCTGAAAAACAAGCGCCCGGATGACTCGGCAGGGACCGTCGTGATATGGTACGTGGAAGACGGCACACTCTCTGACGGGCTTGAGAGTCTGGCTGAAGAATATAACGCCAGACTGTGGCGCACCTCGCTGCCGGTCAGCCTTGTAAGCTTCAAGGACGAGGAGGAGATGGCCGACGCTTTTGACAGCGGGACGCCGGATCTTGTGCTTTGCTCGCACCTGCGTGCCTTTGATATGTACGCGAGAGATAACCTGACGGACATAAGCGAAGCGCTCGGCAAGCACGCGCCGGATTATCCGCGTGCACTGTCAAGCAGGAGCGCGTGCATAGGCAAAAGCTTTTTCCCGGTAGGCTCTGCGGTTCCGGTTCTTATTGTGAACAACAAGCTCTATACCGGTGCGGGGTTTGACTCGATGGAAGCTTTCTGCAGCGCCGCGACGGAATATGCCGAGGCAAACGATGAGGCTTTTTATGCCGTATCATCATACGCAGAATTATTCTTCACCTGCCTACTGAATGAGAACGAGGAGTTCAACGCAGACTTTGACGCATGCAGATCCGGCAGCGGGAAGCAACTTTATAATCTTTTAGCAGAAGCTGCCTATGTCGGTGCGTTATCTGATCTCAGCGGAAGCGATGCTGCACAAGCCGTTTATGACGGGACACTCCCCTGCGCGTTCATATCCTCCGATCTGCTGTCCAAAGACGCCGGCAGTACAAGTGTCTATTCAGTGCCTGCACTCTCCTCCGAAGGCAGTGACAGTGTCGGCACGGCGTGGGGCTTTGCCGTGACTGCAGGCGCTTCACGCAGCAGCCGTGACATTTCCGCCTTTCTTAAATGGCTGTTTTCGCAGGGGCGTGACACAAAGCTTGCACTGCAGGAGTGTCTTGTCCCGTCACAGGGCGGCTCAACAATTACAGTCAACGCGACGCTGCGCTATCTGATAAAGCTCGGTACGAATTCCGTCATCGCACTGCCTCTCCCCGACAGCGAGTACGAATTGAACTGCAGTGATTTTGATTCCGAGCTGAGCTCACGCATGATTTTTTTGAGTGAGTGACATATGCGCATCGAACTGATTGAAATGCTGTTAAAAGCGTGGTATAATGTACTAAATCTTTGTATTATGTGAGGTAATCTTCAATGGAAGGCTTCAGAGTTCTTGAAATAAAACAGAGTGTATTTGAAAACAATGACCGCGAGGCAGAGCTGCTGCGCAAGGAGCTGAAAAAGGACAAGACTTTTCTGCTCAATCTTATGAGCTCCCCCGGTTCCGGCAAGACTACGACGCTCAAGGCAACTATCGCCGCACTTAAGGATGAATTCCGCATAGGCGTAATGGAGGCCGATATCGACTCCGATGTAGATGCCGCAACTATAGAGAAGACCGGCGCAAAGGTCATCCAGCTGCACACCGGCGGAATGTGCCATCTCGATGCCGGTATGACAAAGCAGGGCATTGAGGGTCTCGGCGTAGACGATGTTGATTTCGCCGTTCTCGAAAACGTCGGCAATCTGGTGTGCCCGGCAGAGTTTGACACCGGCAGTTCCAAGAACGCGATGATTCTCTCCGTTCCCGAGGGCGATGACAAGCCGCTCAAGTATCCGCTGATGTTTACAGTCTGCGATGTGCTGCTCATAAATAAAATCGACGTCATGCCCTATTTTGACTTTGACCTTGAGGCATGCAAAAAATACGTGCGCAGACTCAACCCCAACATAACCATAATTCCCATTTCCGCACGCACCGGTGAAGGCATTGACCAGTGGGCTGACTGGCTGCGCACCGAAATCAGAAAGTGGAACGCAGATTAATAATTATTTATTGCACTGCCGCCGCAGGATTTTAGCTATTCTGCGGCGGTTGTCTCGCTTTTTTGCGCGCTTTTGCCTATTTTTGAAGCTCAACAAAAGTTTAAGATTATTTTTTCACAAATTTGCAGATGTGTTCAAAAAATATTATGTTACCCTCATAGACTTTTCTTAATTTTAGATATATAATAGTACAGTGGCTGTATTGTCAGCCGCAGAACATTCCGCCGATTGGCTGTATGAATAACGGAGGAAATATGCGAAATATTCTTGCTGTGTTCAAATATGACATCAAAACACTCAGCCGGCACTTTTTTGCCATGGCTGTGGCACTGGCTATATGCCTGCTGCCGAGCTTGTACGCATGGCTGAACATCTATTCCAACTGGGACCCCTACGGCAACACGGGCAACATCTCCATCGCCGTGGCCTCCATGGACAAGGGCTATGTGACGGACAACCATGAGGTTGTGAATAAGGGTCAGGAGGTCATGGATGATCTCCGTGAATCCACCGCTATAAACTGGATCTTTCTCGACAGTGAGGAAGAGGCAGTCGACGGTGTGTATTCCGGCGCTTACTATGCCGCTGTCGTCATAGACGAGGACTTCACCTACAACATGTACAACATGCTGACGGACTGGACCGGCAAGCCGAGCATTACATACTATGAAAATGCCAAGAAAAATGCTGTTGCGACAAAGATAACCGATACCGCGGCAAGTAACGTACAGACTTCTATTAAGAACGCATATCTTGAGGTCGTTGTAAACACCATTATGGAGTCTGCAAACAAGATAGCGGATGATATAGATTCCGACGATCCTACAGGCACTCTGCACGGCATATTAAAGCAGGCAGTTGTCACACTGCAGGCTGCGAACAACACAATGGATGCATTCAGCGCCGCAGCCGGGACACTCCCCGCCACCACGTCCTCAGACTCTCAGAAGTTTGACGAGACTATAATGGCGATAAAGGAAAGGATGCCGGACGGCGATAATATACGCACGACAGTGGCAGACGTCAACGTAACTATCCATGAGATCAATCTCAAGGTCGACGATGCACTGCATGTGCTGCAGGACGTCAACAGCACCACGGCTGATTCAGCCGCGGCAAATCAGGTTCTTGCCGACAGTGCTACTACACTGCAGAATCTTGCGACAAACCTGCGCGACATGGCGGACAGTGCCGGCAGCTTCAGCGACACGCTCAACTCCATGGCGGATTCTGCCGAGTTGACTGCGTCATGGCTCAACAACGCCGTTGAAAAGGGTGCAGCCGGAGATACACTTGACTGCCTGACCACATCAATGAACACGCTGCTGCAGCTGAATGCATCGTTCATACCCTGCATAGATGACATCAGCACCGAGATTGAAGCCGTTTTCCTGAACGTTGCAGACATGCTGGACGATGCACAGATAATGATGGACGATGCAATACTGCTCCGTCAGGCCGCAGCCGATGTCAAGGCCGCTGGCAGCGACGTTGTGTCCATACTCAGAAACGCAGGTCAGCGCGCGAGCAGCTCCCTTACGGATGTACTGCACAGACTTGAAACTCTCGACGGTGAGGAATATATAGAAACTCTTGTTGAGATTCTCGGCGGTGACCCGGTCGTATACGGCGAATACTTCTCACAGGTTGTGCAGACAACCGTCACTTCTGTATATCCGATCGAAAACTACGGCTCTGCAATGGCACCGTTCTACACGATACTGTCCATATGGGTCGGCGGCGTTATGCTGGGCACAATATTCAAAACTCAGGCGCGCAGAGATAATCTTGTAAACCCGAAGCCGCATGAGCTGTACTTTGGCCGCTATCTGCTGTTCTTCGTGCTCAGTCAGATTCAGACGGTAATAATTCTCCTGGGCGATCTGTTTATTCTCAAGATTCAATGCCTGCATCCGGGGCTGCTGTTTGTTTGCGGTGCCGTGACAAGCTTCACTTTCAGTCTGCTTATATACTCTCTGGCTGTATCCTTCGGCGACGTCGGCAAGGCAATAGTTGTTGTCGTAATGGTTCTGCAGATTGCAGGCTCGAGCGGTACATTCCCGATAGAGCTTCTGCCGGAGATATTCCAAAAGATATACAAGTTCTTCCCCTTCCCGTACGCAATCGATGCAATGCGCGAGTGCATATGTGGACTCTACGGCAACACCTTCGTTGTAAAGCTCGGACAGCTGCTGATATTTGCAGTGGTTGCACTGCTGATTGGTCTCTTCGCCCGCAAGCCTTTCATCGGCATCAACGAGTTTATGGAAGAGCGGCTTGAAGAGACAGAGATGTTTTAACGGAGGTGAAGCACAATAATGGCTAACGGAAATAATCACGAAATGTATGACCGCCTGCTCGAGGAGTTCAGCTCACTGTATCAGGCGAACCAGAAGCGCATACACAGAGGCCTTTGGGGCATGATCGTGGTGCTTGTGCTCTACCTGACCCTGCTTTTCATCACACAGGGTGAAAAAGTAATCATACTGCTGCTGTGGATAATGACAATGTTTGCACTTGCGGCATATCTTGTCACTATTGAGTATCTCAATCACGAGCTTGAGAAAAAAATTGAACACATCACCATGACCGAGCAGAATCTCGGGCCGAGCGGCGCAGATGTCATCGCGGAATCCAACATTGCGAAGCTGCGCAGCATGATAGCGGAAAAGCCTTCACTCGTTGACGCGATCCTTCATCACCTTGAATCCGAAGGCGATCACGCCGCAGTCCCCGCCGCCGCGGCCGTTGTTGCAGCAGCTGCCGTGACAAACAGCGACGCAGCAGTCGAGTCCGGCGATAATACAGAGGCGCCCGCAGAAGTCAGCGACGATGCGGAAAAGCTCACCGGTGAGCCTGAAGAAAAGGCTGAGAACGCCGCAGAAGATGCAGCTGTTACCGCTCCGGTCGATCTTTCCGAGATCAGCGAGGTTAAGGAAACGCCTGATACCGACCCGACTGAAGAGCCAATGCAGGCGGAAGCAGTTGAAGTAGCTGACGAAGAGCCTGAAAAGACCGAAGCTGAAGACTCAGGAAGCGCGGAGGCAGCCACAACAGATAATAATGCAGCAGCTTCAAGCAGCTTTGACGATCTCTTTGATGATGACAGCGATGACGACGATGATGACGTGCCAAAGCATTCATTCGACGATATATACTCGGAGCTGATGACGGATTCCGCATCGGCAGATAAGAACGGCAGCACATCGGAGGTGGACGAATGAAAAATATATGGGGCATATTCCTGCGTGACCTCGGCAAGCTGAGGAAAAGCGTTGTGCCGGTTATCGTAATTATCGGACTGTGTCTGGTCCCCTGCCTTTACGCCTGGTTCAACATCATGTCCAATGCAGACCCCTATGGTCCCTCATCGACTTCAAACATAAAGGTCGTCGTAACAAACGAGGATGAGGGCAGCGATCTGCTGGGCCTGAATATAAACATAGGTGAGATGGTCATTGAAGGTATATCCGCAAATGACCAGATGGGCTGGTGCTTCGTCGACACACGTGAGGAAGCAATGGACGGGCTTTATGCCGGCGATTACTATGCCGCGCTTATAGTACCCAAGGACTTTACGAAGGATTTTCTGAGTATACTCGATGGGGATCTTGAGCACCCCGAGGTTGAGTACTACGAGAATGAAAAGAAAAACGCAATCGCGCCGAAGATAACAAGCAAGGCAAAGTCAGCAGTTCAGGAGCAGATAAACAGCACCATCGTGGAGAAGGTTGCTGACGTTATAAATACCATAAGCTCCATATTCAACGCGCTCGGCCTTGACGGTGAGGACGTAGCAAACGGTCTGACAGAGAGGATGGACGAGGCCTGCCAGCGTCTTGAGGAAACGAAAGACCTGATGCACTCGGTGCGGGATTTGACCGTAGAAACAAAAGAGCTTCTCGACCTTCTCGGCAAAACCTCAACTGATGCCGGCCAGCTCTTCATTGACAGCGGCTCCGTTACCCATCAGATCGGCAACACGGCAGATGCCGTATATGACTCCTCCGTCACAACGCAGCAGAACATTCTTAACGCTGTTGATATTATAGATCAGCAGATCGAGGAGCTTATAAATATATTCGGCTCCTGGTCCGGTGATCCATCTATCAAGCAGAATGCCGCTGCATATCTCACAGCTGCACAGAATGATATTTCCTCTATAACCGGATATGAGCAGTATGTTTCAACTCTCGGGCTGAGCTCTGCATATTCCGACATTTCAACCATGCAGCGCAATCTTGAAGTCATCCAGCGTCAGAGCGCGCGTGAAGAATACATGACTCTCTCCGAGGGCGTATCAAGCACCCTTCTCAACGCCTCTACTGCATACGCAAACGCACTTGATGCAATTGATTATGCTGCGCAGTATGCCTCGCTGGCATATCAGGACATTCAGGACGGCGCATCCACCGGTGATTATACATACGCCATCAAGGATCTGACTTCTGCCTATAATGAAATGTCAGGTGCAGGACTGAGCGAGACATATTTCTCAAGCGAATATGATAATCTCGAGTACGCTCTCAGCTGTCTTGAGTCTTATCCGGCAGATCCGAATGCTGCACTGACCTATACGCAGGCGCTTTGCAACGGTCTGAGCAACAAATACAATGTGATGGCAAACGGTCAGAGCACCATTGACACCGCAGTCAGCTCTGCATATGACAATGTAGACGCCGCTTACCAGCTTGTCGCACAGTATGAGCAGGGCAACGTATTCAGCAGTCAGGCAGTTTCCACTCTGACTGATATATACAACACTCTGGAAGAGCTCTACAACTCAACCACCGACACCAACACCCGCGAAAAGCTGCAGAACGCTATGAACGCTGTGCAGGCACTCATCACTGCAGTTGAAACCGCCACCAGTCCTGAGGCCTCCCAGACGCTCATTGATCTTGCCAACGCAGTACGCGAAGCCCTGCGCGAAGTGGTCGTAGCAGTCAACGGTACGCTGAATGATGTGATTCGTCAGAGCGCGCAGAGCACTATCGACACCATGGACACGCTGACTGATATACTCAGCTCCGGCGCTGACGGTCTGACCGACATCTACACCATGACAAGCGCATTCAGCGAAGCAATGAGCAGCGCAACGCTCACTGTTGACGAGGCGACGGATCTTATAGACCAGGTATATGATTATACAAAGGGTCTGTCCGATGATATACGCCGCATTGCAGACAGCGAAGCCTTCCATCAGCTTGTAGAAATTCTTGAAAACAACCCCGACGGCCTGGCAGATTACCTCGTCTCCCCTGTCGATATGCGCACCGTCACGGTCTACGAGATTGCGGATTACGGCTCTGCAATGTCTCCGTACTACATCATGCTGGCACTGTTTGTCGGCTCTCTGCTGACCGCAGCAATGATAAAAGCGCAGATCCCGTACGAAGAATATCTCCGTGTTCCGCAGATTCAGCGCTATTTCGGACGTCTGATTCTATTCCTGTTCATAGGACTGTTCCAGGCACTTGTAACGGCGCTCGGCTGTCTGTTCTACGTGAAGATACAATGCGTAAATCCCTTACTGTTTGTACTGGGCTGCATACTCATCTCGTTTAACTTCGTGATGATGAACTACTCCTTTGTATACGCACTTGACAATATCGGCCTTGCGCTCTCGGTCATCATCATGGTCATTCAGGTTGCAGGCTCCGGCGGTTCTTACCCGATACACGTTCTGCCGCAGGTATTCCAGGATCTCTACGACTTCATGCCCTTCCATTACGGCATGGATCTCCTCCGCGAGACAATCGGCGGCTTCTACGAGGGAACATATCTGCGCTGTGCCGGAATACTCTTAGGCATGGCACTGCTGTTCTTCATTATCGGCATCACCCTCTACTACCCCGCACGCAAGCTCAATCAGATCATCGCCAAGAGCAAAGCAGCCTCTGGCGTCATGTAATACTTGCAGATATAGCTTAAACCGGAAGCTGAAAATCAGCTTCCGGTTATTTTTATGGGGTATTATGATTTATCTTATCCCCAGCTGGTAGAATGCCACGGCGCTGGCGGCGGCTACGTTCAGGGAATCAACACCGTGCGACATGGGGATGCGCACGGTATAATCGCAGCCGGCAATGGTTGACTTGGCTAATCCGTCACCCTCCGTGCCTAAGACGACTGCAAGCCTGTATATGCCGGCAAGGCAGGGATCATCAATGCGGACGGAGTTATCACTCAGCGCCATTGCGGCGGTTTTGAAGCCAAGCTCATGCAAAAGCTCAATCCACGGTCTATCCTGCGGGAGATACGTCCATGGTATCTGAAAGACTGTGCCCATGCTGACACGTACGGAGCGGCGATACAGCGGATCACTTCCCTCGCTCGTCAGGAGAACTGCATCCATGCCAAGTGCCGCAGCGGAGCGAAAAATTGCACCTATATTCGTGGGGTTCATCACATTTTCGAGTACGGCAACGCGCCGCGCGTTTTTGCACAGCTCTTCAACCTTTGGGAGCTCAGGGCGGCGCATTGCGCAGAGCATACCTCGCGTAAGGTGAAATCCCGTCAGCTGTGTAAGTACGTCAAGCGATGCGGTGAATACGGGGACATCACCGCAGCGGGCAATAATCTCGCGGCCTTTGCCTTCGACGTGCTTGGTCTCCATCAGCAGTGACACCGGTACGCAGCCTGCATCAAGCGCGCGTTCGATAACCACAGGGCTCTCTGCGACAAAAAGCGCCTGATCCGGGTGCGCCCTGTTCACAAGCTGGTTTTCCGTAAGGCGGGCGTATATATCGAGCTCCGGTGCGGAAAAATCGTTTATTTCAATGATGTTCGCCATCTTTGCTCTCCATGCCTTCGAGATATTCAAGTGCCTGCAGATAAAGCTCCTTCTTGCGCGGAACTGCGCCATCCGTCCTGCGCGAGTCCAGATTGTGCTTCAGATCTGCAATTTTCACTCTGCGAGCGATCGGATTTGCTGCCAGAGCACGGACATAGGTCATATACTCAACCGATTTATCATGTGTAAGCAGGCGCAGTGCTGCGATAACACTTTCAGGAATTCCGGCTTCTTTAAGAGAATCAAAGCTGTATTTGTCGCCGTGATCCTCTATCACGTCATGCAGCAGTGCCGCGCACGTGCTCTCCTCGTCGGGCATCTGCGTTGCAAGATAAAACGGGTGAAAAACATAGGGATATCCGCCCTTGTCAACATCATCCCGATGCGCATCATACATGATAAGGCAGGCAGTTTTAATGAGTTTGGAATAGTCCATATTTGTTCTCCGTATTTCAAGTAATATATATGCTTATTCGTGCGCCGTTTGATTTAAAAACATATCGTTTAGCAGGCGCAGCCCCGCTGCAGTGCGGAATACCGTCTCCTGTGCCTTTTTGATTGCAGCCGTTGAATATCCGCTCTCACCGGCATTGACAAGATAGTCCGCCTCCAGCAGTATACGATAGTCAAGGCCGTCCACGCCGGTATATGTATGGTGATGCGATACAATCCAAGAGATGCGCGCGACATCGGTGTTATCATCTGCAAGGCCGTCAAAAAAGGCTTCAACCAGCGGTGAGCTCTCGAACTCCTGATACTTACCGTTGGTGTTGCCGTACTTCTCGCGGCATTTGGGGCAGGCAATATCGTGTACGACGGCGGCAAGCTCAAGTGTCAGCTGAGTTTTGCAATCCAGCCCCTCAAGCTCTCCGATAGTCTTCGCAAGTGCCCATACTTTAATAAAATGATCTATATCGTGCAGATTGCCGTCATAAAAGGCAATCATCTTTTCGGTTGCGTCGGCAACGAGATTTTTTCCTGTCATAATGCAGTTCCTCTCAGGCTGAAAAGCCTTTATTTGCTTTAATGCCATTGTATCACGCTTTCGCTTTTCTTTCAACGTATAATACGCAAACGGAGCTGCCCGTTCGGGCAGCTCCTGAATGTATTTGATTTAATTTCAGCTGCGGAGAGTTTCTGCGTACTTTTCGTACTTCTCTATTGCAGCAGTGCACGCTTCCCTGCTCTTTCCGCGGGTCAGAATGTATATCTTTATCTTCGGCTCCGTTCCGGAGGGGCGAATTATGAAGCTGCAGCCGTCAGCCAGCTCGAAATAAAGCACATTGGATCCGGCAATGGCAGTCTTGTCAACCTTGCCGAGCCCTGCGACCCAAATGCTGCCGTCCGCATAGTCACGCAGACGTATAACCTCTTCTCCGGCGATTTCACGAGGCGGCTCAGAGCGCAGTGAGGTCATAAGATTGCCCATCTTCTGCAAACCGTCAAGGCCGGGCATAACGAGATTTATGGTTTTCTCCATAAACCAGCCGTATTTCTCATAGAGCGCATTTATTGCGTCAAGCAGCGTCATGCCCTTCTTATGATAGAACGCCGCCATTTCCGCAACGAGCATGGAGGCAGTAACTGCATCTTTATCACGGACATAGTCGCCGCACATGTAGCCGTAGCTCTCCTCAAAGGCAAATATATACTTGTAGCTTCCGGCTGCCGTCCACTCTGCAACACGCTCTGCCATGAACTTAAAGCCGGTGAAAGTGTCCTCAAAATGAACATCATTTGCCTCGCACACGGCACGCGCCATTGCAGTGCTGACAATACTGGACAGGACACCGGGGTTCTCGGGCATGGTGTTTGTAGCCTTGCGGGCATTGATAATATAGTCAATCAGAAGCACGCCGAGCTGGTTGCCGGTAACGGTCACATATTCACCATCGCCGTTGCGCACCATGATGCCGATACGGTCGGAATCGGGGTCTGTGCCGATGATCAGGTTGCTGTCGACCTTCTTTGCAAGGTCAACCGCGAGATAGAAGCCTTCCGGGTTCTCCGGATTCGGGCTTGCAACCGTGGGGAAATCGCCGTCAATAACCATCTGCTCCGGCACGGGATAGAGGTGCTTTACACCGAGGCGCTTAAGTGCCTCAGGGACGAGCTTGTAGCCGCAGCCGTGGAACGGTGTGTAAACAATGCGCAGATCATCTGCAACATCGTGCACATCATCTTTATTTATCGCCTGTGCGAGCACGCGCTCAAGGAATGCCTCATCGGTCTCTGCGCCGATTATCTCTATATTCCCCTTGCTGACAGCTTCGTCAAAATCGCAGGTCTTGAAGCCGGTGAAGATGTCTATGCTCTCCATCTGCTTTGCAATTGCTTCAGCTTTGTTTGGAGGGAGCTGTGCGCCGTCAGACCAGTAGACCTTGTAGCCGTTATACTCCTTGGGGTTGTGGCTGGCGGTGATATTAAGTCCGGCCGTTGTGCCGTAATAGAGCACGGCAAAGCTGAGCTCCGGCGTAGGACGAAGGCTGTCAAAGAAGCGGACATGTATACCGTTTGCCGCCATGACGCAGGCAGCTTCCTTGGAGAAAAGCACACCGTTATTCCGGCAGTCATGGGCAATGACGATTCCCTTTGCCTTTGCCTCCTCACCTTCCGCCGCAATAACATTGGCAAACGCCTGTGTTGCATGACGGATGATGTGAATGTTCATATTGTGCAGACCGAGCTTCATCGTACCGCGCAGACCGGCAGTACCGAATTCCAGCGGCGCAAAGAAACGGTTCTCTATCTCTTTTTCGTCATCGCGTATGGCATTGAGCTCCTCCCATTCCTCTTCGCTCAGGGCGGGGCTGTCCATCCAGCGTTCATACTCTTCTTTATAGTTCCTCATTGTTCTCCTCCTTGCATAATTCGATTGCATCGCTCAGCAGACTTTCGGGGACATATATATCCGTTCCCTGCCCGCTCATGCCCAGCACGAGGCGGCCAAACTCGCCGTCACCGGGGTACACACGCAGACACGGAATGTTATACGCTTCCAGCATGTTAACACGCAGGGTATCGCTCATATCAAGGCTGTTACAGTTGCAGAGGAACGCGGGCTTCTCCGGCTGCCCGTCGGCCGTCTTCGGCCAACGCTCAAGCAGCTCGCCATACAGGGCGCGCCCCCATTCAAGTTCCTGTTCAGTTCCCATTTTGTAAGCCTCCGTCGGTTATTGTTATTTATGATATCTGGAGCCTTCGTTTATCTTGAAGCCCCTGTATATCTGCTCGGCAAGCATCACACGCGCAAGGTGATGCGGGAATGTCATCTCGGACATACTCAATCGCATATCCGCTCGCTGCTTTACTTCGTCCGACATGCCGAACGAGCCTCCTATAAGAAAACACAGCTTAGGTTTGCCGGAGTCCGCTCTTTCGGCTATCAGCTTCGCCATTCCCTCGCTCTTCATCTGACGCCCTTCAACGCACATTGCCACGATGTAGGCATCAGTCGGGATGTTTTTTATGATCTCCGCCGCTTCGCGATCAAGTGCTGCGGTAATCTCTTTTTGCGACGGGTTTTCGGGCAGGCGCTGTTCGGTCAGCTCAACGCAATCAAACCGGCAATAGGCCTGCAGTCGCTTTGCATATTCAGAAAATGCGTCAATATAAAACTTCTCGCGCATTTTTCCGACACATATCAGTTTAACACTCTGCATTTCCTTGCTCTCCGAGTTCTATGTCCATAAAGCCGGTTTCAGGCGCACACAAGAGTAGCGCCTCAATCCCCTCCAGCATTTTCGCAGAGGCCGCAAGTGCAAGCTCCGGCGTGTTGTTTGTGCGGCTGAGATGCCCCAATATCACTCGAGATGTGCCGTTTTCAACAAGAAACCGAGCAAATTCGGCGCAATCGTTATTTGCAAGATGCCCTCTATTTGAGAGAATTCTGCGCTTTAACATAGACGGATAGGGGCCGTTAATTAGCAGCTGCTCATCGTAATTTGATTCAAGAAGTACAGTTTCAACGCCTGTAACCGCATTTTTAATCTCCTCCGTTACGCACCCGGTATCCGTTGCGACGGCGAAGCTGCCTTCAGAGTCAAATCTGTATCCGACGCTCTCGTCGGTGTCGTGACTCGTATGAAAAGCCAGCACGCTCAGTTCTCCGATCTCAAAGCGTGCACCGACCGGAATTACATGTACGCGTCCTTCCGCTTCCGGCAGAGTATCAACAACACAGGCCGCCACGGTACGCGGTGCATATATCTCAACGGGATAATGCTTCAAGAGCATTTTCAGACCTGAAATATGATCGGAGTGCTCATGCGTGATGAGCACTCCGCCGATATCTTCCATTGAAAGACCTGCCTGCGCAAGCGACTTGACAATCCTGCGCATGGTTATTCCGGCGTCAATCAATATATTGGTTCTCCCCTGCGAGAGGAGCATGCAATTACCGCTGGAGCTGCTGGCAAAAATGCAAACTCTCATCAGGAAACGGAGATAATCTTTTCACTGCCGCTTGGCACATCCGAATCACTGACCACGCTGATATCCGCGCCGAGCTTGCGGAGCTTGCCCACGAAGTTTTCGTATCCGCGTTCGATATAGTGGATATCCTCAACCTCGGTAACTCCGGTAGCGCACATGCCTGCAATAACCATAGCCGCACCGGCACGAAGATCACAGGCCATAACCGGTGCACCGGACAGGCGGCGTCCGCCCTCTATCACGGCGACACGGCCGTCAACCTGAATTTCAGCGCCCATCTTGCGCAGCTCGTTGACGTATTTAAACCTATTGTCGTATATGCCCTCGGTAATGACGGAGGTGCCGTTTGCAAGGCAAAGGAGCATGCCGAACTGCGGCTGCATATCAGTCGGGAAACCGGGATAGGGCAAGGTCTTAATATTTACGCGGCGAAGAGTGCTCGCACCCTTAACAAGCACGGAGTCCTCATATTCCTGGACGATGGTTCCGGTCTCACGCAGCTTCGCGCTGATGCATTCGAGATGCTTCGGGATGACGTTCTTTACAAGGACCTCACCGCCGGTCGCAGCAGCCGCGACCATATATGTTCCCGCTTCTATCTGATCGGGTATTATCGTATAGCAGCCGCCGTGGAGCTTGTCCACACCATTAACCTTAACGGTATCCGTTCCTGCCCCGCGTATATCTGCACCCATGGAGTTGAGGAAGTTTGCAAGGTCAACAATGTGCGGCTCGCGTGCGGCGTTTTCTATAATCGTGCGGCCCTGCGCCAGAGTTGCGGCGAGAATGATGTTCATCGTCGCACCGACGGATACCTTGTCAAGATATATGCGCGCCCCGTGCAGTCTTCCGCCGGTAGCCTCCGCATATACAAAGCCGTTTTTAACGTCTACATCGGCACCGAGCGCCGTCATTCCCTTTATGTGCTGATCTATAGGTCTGACACCGAAGTTGCAGCCGCCGGGCATTGTCGTCTTTGCGCTGCCGAAACGGCTGAGCATTGCGCCGATAAGATAATAGGAGGCTCTGATCTTACGCATCAGATCATAGGGAGCATCCTGAAAATGCACATCCGTGCTGTCTATCTCAATAGTAGAGCTGTTAATATAATTCACCTTTGCTCCGAGATGTGAGAGGATCGTGAGGAGCATGTCGGTGTCGCTGATCTGTGGGAGATTTTCTATACGGCAAACACCGTCGACCATCAGGGCCGCGGGGATAATTGCAACTGCCGCATTCTTCGCGCCGCTTATTTCAACTTCGCCGTGCAGTGCAGTACCGCCGTGTATAACGTATTTATCCAATATGCGCACCTTCCAATTCCGTTACGTACCGCAAATATGCGGAATAACACATATAAGATATTACCACAGCACCAGGCAAATAGCAACTGTTTTCTTGTTTCGGCACCTTTGTATACAGCAATATCCACAATTTTTTGTTTCGCCATAGTCAGTCAGTCAAAAACTTCCGCAATTTTTTTGCGTGAGGATTTGCTTTTTTGGCTTCTTGCTAT
>CAVAPH010000037.1:0-16641 GCA_963590455.1 bacterium
CGTTTTGCTGCCTTATCAGCATACCACGATTGCAGAGTGTTTTCAAGCATGGTATAATATTATCACAACAAGAGTACGTCAAAGGAGAGCCATTGCCATGTATATGGGAGTTAAAATAATTGATGCACATGTGCATAACTCGCGGCAGGTTGATGCGGGGTATCTTGCCGGTTTTCTTGAGTGCACAGGCACTGATATGGCTTGCATTAACTGCGTGCAGCACAGCCGCTGTGTGTCGATAACGCCGCAGGCACTGGCCTTGAAGAAGCTCTTCCCCGGGCGATTTTACGTGTTCACCGGGCTTGACATGAGCGAGTATTATCTCCACCCAGAAAGCATCGGTGAGCGCTTCGCCAGCTTTGCACAGCGCATGATCGCTGCGGGCTGTGACGGCATAAAGATGCTTGAGGGCAAACCGCAGATGCGCAAGATGTACCCCGTGCCGGACTTTGACGCGGAGTGTTGGGAACCGTTCTGGGCATGGTGCGAGGAAAACGGCGTCCCGATAATGTGGCACGTCAATGACCCGGAAAACTTCTGGGATTTTGAGCACGCCCCTGCATTTGCAATCGCCCAGGGCTGGCTTTATGATGACAGCTATGTCAACAACGAGGCGCAATACACGCAGGTGTTAAACGTGCTGGCCCGTCATCCCTCGCTGAAAATCTGCTTTGCTCACTTTTTCTTCATGTCCGCGCAGCTTGACCGTCTCGCCGGGATAATGGAGAAATACAAAAACGTCCGCGTGGACCTCACACCCGGCATAGAAATGTACGAGAATTTCTCCGCAGATTTGCAGAATACCCGCGCCTTTTTTGAGAGATATCATGATCGCATTCTCTACGGTACGGATATCGGCGGCCGCTGCGTGCTCATGGGCGAGCACAAGGAATTCGACGATGCGGAAAATCTCCGCCGTCCGGAGATAGTGCGTGAATTTCTGACCGGTGAGCGTGAGCTTGAAATTGCCTCCGACGGGCATTTTCTCATCAACAGGCCGAGCTTTATAATGCGTCCTCTCGCTCTGCGCGGCGAGCGGCTCTCCGAGATACTCGGTGAAAACTTTGCGCGCTTTGCCGGGGCTGCGCCGAGGGCGGTGTCAGATGCGGCAGTACTTGAGGAGTGCGCCCGACTGCGCGAGCTTATGCCGATGCTCGGCGCGTATATAAGCGAATTTGCCCCGGATTATTCCGTTCTCGACTACGCAGAGAGCATTTTCGGCATTAAATAGCAATAAACACCCGGCTGCGTTTATCTATTGCTAAAGTGCCGGAGATATAATATAATAATCTTTACGATAAAATATAATTATTTAAGATATATGATACGATCGCCGCAAGGCGGTTTGAACAGGAGGACAAGGTGCGTACAAAGTATACGGTAAAGCTGAAAAACATAGTGGAGGAGCACGGGCTCACTCCGCTCCACACCTCTGCCGATTATGAGAATGCCGTAATCGCCACAGCGGACGTCAACCGTCCCGCGATGCAGCTGACAGGCTTTTATAACTATTTTGACCCGCACCGCATACAGATAGTCGGCCGTGTTGAGAGCACCTATCTTGACACGCTCACGCATGAGCAGCGGCTTGAGGCGCTGGAGAGATTCATGCAGTATGATATCGCCGCGCTCGTAATCTGCCATGGTGCCGCCGCCTTTCCGGAATGTATTGAGATGGCTGAGAAGTACGACCGCAATCTCTTCATCACCTCCGAGGACACCTCAAGCTTTCAGGCCAATGTCATCACATCGCTGCACCGCTATCTCGCCCCGCGGCAGACTCTGCATGGAGTTCTGGTTGAGGTCTACGGCGAGGGCGTTCTGCTCATGGGCGACAGCGGCATAGGCAAGAGCGAGACCGCACTGGAGCTTATCAAGCGCGGACACCGCCTGGTTGCAGACGACGCGGTTGAAATCAAGAAAATCGATAAATTCACACTCACCGGCACGGCACCGGAGCTCATACGCTATTACATGGAGCTGCGCGGCATCGGCGTTATAAACGTGCGCCACATCTTCGGCGTCGGCGCTGTCAAGCCCGAGGGAAACATAGACCTCGTCGTGAAGATGGAGCCGTGGGAGGAGGGCAAGGCCTACGACCGTCTCGGCCTCACCGACGACTATGAGGAGATTCTCGGCATGAAGCTGCCCCTCGTGACCATTCCCGTGCGGCCTGGCAGAAACCTCGCCGTTATAGTGGAGCTTGCGGCAATGAACAACCGCCAGAAGAAGATGGGCTACAACGCCGCTGAGACACTCACCGCCGCTCACGACTATGCCATCGACGCCGGTATATTATAAAAAAAGCAAAAGCAGTCTGAAAGGTAAATAATATCATGGAATATAAAGAGAGACTGGAAAACGCGATAACTGCGGTAAAGGAAGCCTTCCCCGGGATGAAGCTTCTCGAGAACGAACCTATGCGCACACACTGCTCATTTCGCGTCGGCGGCCCCGTGCGCATGCTGGCAAGCCCCGGCGATGTGTCGAGCCTTGCGAAGCTATGCTGCATCTTAAAAGAAAACGAGCTTGCCCCGCTGATGCTTGGAAACTGCACGAACACTGTTTTCCCTGACGAGGGCATGCCCGAGGTTTTTGCCGTTTGCACCGAGAAGCTGACGAAGCTCTTTCTTCTGGACGACGGCTCGATCTATGCCGAGGCAGGTGTGCCGCTCAGCCGTCTTGCGGCCTTTGCACAGCAAAACGGCCTGACTGGCCTGGAATTTGCGTCCGGTATCCCCGGCTCCGTCGGCGGCGGACTGATGATGAATGCCGGTGCATACGGCGGTGAGCTTAAGGACTGCGTGGAGAGTGTTGTATGCTACTATCTGCCCGAGCAGCGCCTTTACGAACTTGAGAACGAAAAATGCGCCTTTGAATACCGCGGCAGTTTATTTAAGAAAATGCCCGGCAACGTTATATTAAGTGCCGTATTTCACCTTGAAAAGGGCGACCCCGAGGCGATTTCCGCCCGCATGAGAGAGCTCAACGAGCGCCGCCGTGACAAGCAGCCGCTCGATCTTCCCTCTGCCGGAAGCGCATTCAAGCGCCCCGAAGGTCATTATGCAGCCCAGCTCATAGATGAGGCCGGTCTGAAGGGCTTCACCGTCGGCGGAGCGCAGGTCAGCGAGAAGCACGCAGGCTTTGTCGTCAACACCGGCAGCGCAACCGCCGCAGATATACATGAGCTCTTAAAGCAGGTGCGCAAAAAGGTCTACGAAAATTCCGGCGTCCTGCTCGAACCGGAGATAATACTCTATCCCCCGGATTATCGTCTGGAGGA
Source organism: bacterium (assembly GCA_963590455.1). Classification (GTDB taxonomy): domain Bacteria; phylum Bacillota; class Clostridia; order Oscillospirales; family Oscillospiraceae; genus Limivicinus. The sequence goes on from CAVAPH010000037.1 coordinate 3,284, forward strand.
TCGCGGGCCTCAGGTCCCCAGGAACAAATTTATAGACACGGCGGGCATGACATCGACAAGCGCCCCCGATGATGAAGCAGCAGAGTCAGACGCAGAGGGCAAGGAGTAACACTCTCTTGCATATCAACAGGAGGAGAGCATGGAATTTCTGATTATAACGGGGCTTTCCGGTGCCGGCAAGAGCCGTGCGGCGGATGTTCTGGAGGATATGGACTACTACTGCGTGGACAACATGCCCGTGGCGCTGATGCCGCGCTTTGCAGAGCTCTGCATGGCGACAACCGGCCGCTACGACCGTGTCGCCCTTGTCACGGACGTACGTGAGAAGGACGGCTTTGATGAGCTGCTGCGCACACTCGACCAGCTCAACGCCATGGACTGCAACTGTCGCATATTATACATGGATGCGGACGTGGAGACGCTTGTCAAGCGCTATAAGGAATCGCGCCGGCGCCATCCGTTGCAGACGCGCGGAGTCTCCGTTGAGGAGGCCATTGCGAAGGAACAGGAACTGCTCGCCCCCGTACGCGAGCGGGCCGACGTCATCCTCAACAGCTCAACTCTCACCCTCGGCATGCTGCAAAATCGCCTGTTCTCACTCTTTGCGGGTGCTGGACGCAAACGCCAGATTGACGTGACTGTAATGAGTTTCGGCTACAAGCACGGTCTGCCGATGGACGCTGATCTCGTGTTCGACGCGCGTTTTCTGCCGAATCCGTATTACGTTGAGGATCTGCGCCCCATGTGCGGCCTTGACCGGCCCGTATTTGAGTTTGTGTTCAGCTATCAGCAGACAAGGACCTTTATGCAAAAGCTTGAGGAACTGACGGACTTCCTGCTGCCGCTCTATATAGAAGAGGGCAAGCTCTCGCTCACCATTGCGATAGGCTGCACCGGCGGACATCACCGCAGCGTGGCAATAGCCTCCGCGCTCAATGATTATCTCTGTGCCAAGGGCATAAGCTCCGTCAACATCAACCGCGATATTGAAAAGTGATGCACACGCTCCGGAGGTAAACCATGTCATTTTCATCTGAAGCCAAGGCGGAGCTGTGTCAGTCACGCCTTGACAGAAAAAGCGACGCTGCAGCCGAATGCTACGGCGCGCTTATGTACTGCAACACGTTCTCGCCGTCCGAGATACGGCTTATCACCGCAAACGACGCCTTTGCCGCAAGGCTGCCCAGAATGTTCCGCCGGGCTTTCGGTCTGAGCTTTGACATTACCCCGGCAGAGGGCGCTGCGGGGAAAAAGAGCTTTATAATCAGCTCCCGCGATAAAATAAAAAAGATACTCGACACCTACGGCGCCGAGATTGACTCTCTCCTCTCACTCCACGTCAATTACGGGGTTCTGGAGGAGGACAGCTGCCGCGTCGCATTTGTGCGCGGCGCTTTTCTTGCCGGCGGCAGTGTGACGGATCCGGACAAGCGCTATCATCTGGAGCTCGCCACGCCGCACCAGAGTGTCAGCCGCGAGGTTTATTCCATGCTTCTGGACATGGGCTTTTCCCCGCGTGAAACCCACCGGGGCGCAAACTCCCTGCTATACTTCAAGCAGGCCGACGCGATAGCGGACTTTTTCACGACGCTCGGTGCACCGTCCACCGCAATGAAAATCATGACCGCCAAGGTGGACAAGGAGATGCGCAACACCATCACCCGCCAGATAAACTGTGACTCCGCCAACACCGACAAAACCGTCCTTGCCGCCGAAGCACAGCTTAGCGCAATAAGAAAGCTTGCGAAGGAATACGGCCTTGATGCTCTGCCTGAGCCGCTGCGCGATGCGGCGCTTCTGAGAATAACCAACCCTGCCGCAAGTCTCGCCGACCTCGCCCAGCTGTCAAATCCCCCCGTGACAAAAAGCTGCCTCAGCCACAGACTGAGGAAGATAATCTCCCTCGCTGAAGAGGAAGAGGATTAAAACTCTGCATCAGGAAATCAACACCGGAGGAAACCATGAGCTTTGTACATCTGCATGTGCATACTGAATATTCCCTGCTTGACGGGGCCTGCCACATCGACAAGGTGGCAGAGCGCGCCAAGGAGCTGGGTCAGACTGCGCTTGCAGTGACGGATCACGGCGTGATGTATGGGGCCGTCGCATTTTATAAGGCCTGTAAGAAAGCCGGGATAAAGCCGATCATAGGCTGCGAGGTGTATGTCGCGCCGCGCGGGATGCAGGATCGTGACCACGGGATCGACGGAGATTACTCCCATCTGATTTTGCTCTGTCAAAACGAGACCGGATATAAAAATCTCTGCTATCTTGTCTCAGCCGCCTTTATTGAAGGCTTTTATATCAAGCCGCGCATCGACTGGGCGCTGCTGCACAAGTACTCCGAGGGGCTTATCTGCCTTTCCGGCTGTGTTGCCGGTGAGATTCCGAGAAAGCTCATTCGCGGCGACTACGAGGGTGCAAAGGCCAGAGCGCTGGAATTAAGCGAGCTCTTCGGCGAGAAGAATTTTTATCTTGAAATTCAGGATCACGGAATTGCCGATGAAAAGCGCGCCGCGGCGGAGCTTATCCGTCTGCACCGCGATACCGGCATCCCGCTCGTACTCACAAACGACGCGCATTATATAGAAAAAAAGGACGCATATTATCAGGACGTTCTTCTCTGTATTCAAACCGGCAAAACCGTTGACGATCCCAACCGCATGCGCTTTGAGTCGCAGGAGCTGTATCTCAAGAGTGAGGACGAGATGCGCAGTCTCTTCCCCGAGCTGCCCGAAGCTGCGGACAACACCGTCGACATTGCTGAGCGCTGCAATTTTGATTTCACATTCGGGCATTATCATTTGCCGCGCTTCAAGCTCCCCGAGGGTGAGAGCGACAGCTATGAATATCTCAAAAAGCTCTGCGAGGAGGGCTTCGCCGAGCGCTATCCGAACAGCCCCGAGGTACATAAACAGCTCGAATATGAGCTGGAGATGATACGCAAGATGGGCTTTGTCGACTATTTTCTCATAGTCTCCGACTTTATCGGCTTTGCAAAGCGCAGCGGCATACCTGTCGGCCCCGGGCGCGGAAGTGCGGCGGGAAGCGTTGTGTCCTACTGTCTGCATATCACCGACGTCGACCCCATAAAATACAGTCTCTTCTTCGAGCGCTTTCTCAACCCCGAGCGCGTGTCGATGCCCGATATAGACGTGGACTTCTGCGTCAATCGGCGCGGTGAGGTTATCGACTATGTCAAGCGTGTCTACGGTGAGGATCACGTCGCCCAGATCGTAACATTCGGCACCATGGCGGCAAGAAATGCCGTGCGCGATGTCGGGCGTGCGCTCTCCGTCAGCTACGCCGAGACCGACGCCGTGGCAAAGCAGATCCCCAATGGTCCAGGTGCGCTGAACATGACGCTTGACGAGGCGCTGCAGCTTTCAAAGCCGCTGCGTGAAATGTACGAGAGCGATGAGACTTTAAAGCGTCTTATCGACACTGCCCGCGCACTTGAGGGCATGCCGCGCCACGCCTCTATGCATGCCGCCGGAGTTGTCATTACCGAAAAGCCCGTATATGAATACGTCCCGCTTGCGAAAAATGACGAGTCAGTTGTATGCCAGTACCAGATGACCACGCTTGAGGAGCTCGGTCTTCTCAAGATGGACTTTCTTGCGCTGCGAAACCTCACCGTGCTCGATGATGCAGTCAAGCTCGTCAAAGAGAAGCAGCCTGACTTTCGCGTTGAGAATGCGCCGGATGACGATGCCGCAACGTACGAGATGCTCGCAGCCGGACGCACAAGCGGCGTGTTCCAGCTTGAAAGCACGGGCATGACCGGCGTGTGCGTCGGCCTCAAGCCAAAGAGCATTGAGGACATCACCGCGCTTATTGCGCTCTACCGTCCCGGCCCTATGGACAGCATCCCCCGCTTTCTTGAATGCTCCGCTCATCCGGAAAAGGCGACATACAAGCATGAGCTTCTCCGCCCGATACTCTCCGTTACATATGGCTGCATTGTCTATCAGGAGCAGGTTATAGAAATATTCCGCCGCCTCGCCGGTTTCTCTCTGGGCCAGGCCGACATGATCCGCCGCGCCATGTCCAAGAAGAAGCACGATGTCATCGATGCCGAGCGCGTCGCCTTTATTCACGGCGATCCCTCCCGCGGGATAGTCGGTGCCGTCGCAAACGGTGTAAGTGAGGATGTTGCCAACAGCATATACGACGAGATACTCGATTTTGCAAGCTACGCATTTAATAAGGCCCACGCCGTGAGCTATGCCATTGTCGCCTATCGCACTGCATACATGAAGCGGCATTTCCCGCAGCAGTACATGGCGGCACTGCTGACCTCCGTGCTCGACAACAGCACGAAAATTGCAGAGTACATAGCCGAATGCCGCGAAATCGGCATAAAGCTGCTGCCTCCGGACGTCAATGAATCCGGCGCAAACTTCACGGTCTCAGGCAGAAATTTGCGCTACGGTCTTGTGGCGATAAAGGGCATAGGACGCGGCGCCATAAACGAGCTTGAGCAGGAGCGCGATGACGGCGGCCCGTTCCGCAGCTTTGAGGATTTCTGCCGCCGCATGGCAGGCAAGGACCTCAACCGCCGTGCTGTGGAAAATCTCATAAAGGCCGGTGCATTCGACTCTCTGGGCTATAAGCGCCGCGCACTCATACAGGTGGCAGGTGCCGTGCTCGACAGCATCACTCAGGCCCAGCGCTCTAATATATCCGGCCAGATGGATCTCTTCGGTGATTCGGATGATGACGGTGATGCCGCTCCGGCCACTATCCCCATTCCGGATATTGACGAATTCACCCCGCGCGAGAAAATGGCAATGGAAAAAGAGACGACCGGTCTCTATCTCACGGGGCACCCCATGGACGAATACAGAAGAGCCGTGCGCAAAATCGGTGCCGTCCCGATAGGCGCCGTGATGAGCGATTTTGACACTGAGGGCGGCCCGCAGAGCTTTTCGGACGGACAGTATATAACGCTTGCCGGTGTTGTCGCCGCAGTCAAGACACGGCCGACGAAAAACAGCTCTCTCATGAGCTACATCACGCTTGAGGACGATACTGGCAGCATGGAGGTCATCGCCTTCCAGCGCGTTCTCGACCAGAGCGGGGCATATATAAAAGAGAACTCCGCGCTTATAATCAGGGGTCGAATCTCCGTGCGCGACGAGAAAGAGCCGCAGCTGATGGCGGACACCGTCCGGCCGATAGACGACGCGAACGGCTTTAAGACCGCAGCCCCGCGTGAGGAGCATAAAGCGAATGACGAGTTTCGCCCGCAGCCGCAGACGAAGCCGATATATAACGCCCTGCCAAAGGCGCAAAAGCTGTATGTAAAGCTCCCAAGTCAGGATGATCCCGCATTTAAGCGCATAGAGCTTATACTCACCATGTTCCCCGGCAATCAGAAAATAATAGTCTTTTTTGAGCGTGAGCAGCGGAAAATGGCCGCTCCCTGCCTCATCCACGAGGCACTCATAACCGAGCTTCGTGAAATGCTCGGAGATGAAAATGTCATAGTAAAATAATATATACGCGAAACGGGCAGGATCTCACGATCCTGCCCGAATTTTTATAAATAATATTATTATTTTACGAGGCCCTTGTTGGTTTTCTTTACGTGCTTGAACACCTCTTCGAAGCGGTTGAGTGCCTCGTCGATGATCTCGTCGGTATCGGCAAGAGATGTGTACAGGCGGCTGCCGGCGAGAGTGACTATGCCGTTTGCCATGTATGCCGCGCCCATACGCTCCATGGAGTCCTTGCGCACGTACATCATCTTCTTGTTCTTCAGCAGACCCGTCGCAGACTCGACAAAGGACATTGAGGAGAAGTCGAAGCTCATTGCGCCGGTGCACTCAAGATGCACGATAGAGCCCTGGTTGTACGCCACGAAAGGCAAACCGTAGCGGTCTATAAGCGCCTTGAGGCCGTCGCAGAGCCTGTCGCCGGCACGGCCCGCGATCTCGCAGGCGTTCGTGCGCTCGATCTCCTGAATTGCGGTGTAACCGGCAAGGCAGCTGAGGGGGTTTGCCGCGAGTGTGCCGCCGACATATGCCCTGTGCTTGCCCGTTGCAAGACCTGCCGCCATGAGCTGCGCATATTCGCGCTTGCCGCCGACGCCGCCTGCAGAGGGATAGCCGCCTGCGACTATCTTGCCGAACACGGTCAGATCAGGTACAACATCAAAGTAACCCTGTGCGCCGGAGAGTGCCACACGGAAGCCGGTGACAACCTCGTCGAATATCATCAGTGCGCCGTACTTGTCGCACAGCTCACGCACGCCCTTGTTGTAGTCATGGGCAACGGGGCGGGTGCCGCTCTCGGGGCCGACAGGCTCGACTATGACGCCGGCGGTGCCGCCGCTGAGTCTGTTGCGCTTGAGCATGTCCTCCAGCATCTCCAGATCGTTCGGGCGCACCTCTTCAGTGTACTTGAAGCAGCCGCCGGGGATGCCGTGGGACTCGAGCAGGTTGCGGGAGCCGGGGATCTTCAGGCCGTAGACCATCTGATCGGACCAGCCGTGATATGCGCCGCCTATCTTGATGATGTGCTTCTTGCCGGTGGCGATACGCGCGATACGCTCGGATGCCATAACAGCCTCAGTGCCGGAGCCGAGCATACGGAACATCTCAACATTGGGCATATGCTTGTTTATCTCGCGTGCAATCAGCATCTCAGACTCGTGCAGAAGTCCGGTTACGGGGCCGCACTCGTTGAGAAGCTCTATGACCTTCTCGCGTACGGGGGCGTAGTTGCTGCCGAGAATAGTCGGGCCGCCTGCCTGCAGGAAGTCAATATACTTGTTGCCGTCCTTATCGTAGAGATATGCGCCGTTTGCCTTTGCCATGCACATAGGGAAGGGCTTGTTGAAGGCGAGGTTGTGCTGCACGCCGCCGGGGATATATTTCTGGCTCTCCTCAAAAACAGCGTGAGATTCCTTGCACTTCTCATCGTAATACTTGAGAATTACGTTGTTGTAATAATCGTCATCTACCTCCCAGATTGGCTGACTGGTGAGGTTTTTCAGTCTTGCATTGATCTCATCGGGGTTGTCCCATCTGCTTATGCCGCAATTAACCATTTTTTACTTCCTCCTTAGAAGCGTTCTTTTTTGCAATGTCATTGGTATCTATTGTGTTCTTAAACACGACAAATCTGTCGTAGAGATATTCGGTTGAGAGGTTCATCGCCATGTTTATAACAGTGACAAGATACTCGTTCCACAGAAGAGTTTCCGCCAGATAGTTGCCCAGCACCGTTGTCACCGGCGTAAACACGCAGTAATAAAGCGCCACGAGTGCCATTGCGCGCGGTACGTTGTTTGCACTCTTAAACGTGAACTTGCGGTTGAGCGTAAAATTCCACAGCACTGACAGCACAAGCGCAATCAGATAGCACGGCCAGTACGGCCATTTTATAAGCTCATTGAGCAGTGCGAACGAGACGAGCTCAATAACGCCGGCAGATATGGAGAACAGGACAAATTTGATTACTCTTATGACCTCTTTGCTTTTGCCTGAGCCTTTACTCATTACTCACCCTTCTTTCTTTTTGGAATACTTCTTTTTGTACACGAAGTTCATCAGCGCAATGTCGACGGCAGGAAGTCTGCTCTTATCGTGCAGTGCCGAAGTATGCAGCGCGCAGACGGCGGCCTTATCCGCCAGGATTGCGAGTGCCTCCGTGTCGTCCTCATCTCTCCCGCACACTATCGCGCCGACCTTGGGGACGAGCAGTGCGCAGTGCTTATCGAGAGCTTTTGAGATGCAGGGGAGCTTCGCTTTTACAACCGGTATGCTTGCGCCGATCATCTGCGCCATATCGTCAAGCTGGGCATGAATCGGCTTTTTGGCGGCGGCACGTCTCAAAAGCGCGTCTGTACTCACGATTTTTGCGAGCGGATACTCAGCCCTGAGCTCCTGCGCGATGGAGTCCGCGAGTGCCTTATCTTCTTTTGCCTCGGGATATTTTCCATTGCCGCAGCTGGCAACTGCACGGCGGCAGACAGCTTCAAGTACGCGCGCCTTTTCCATCGCTTCCGCCTGATCGCGTGCGCAGATAAGTGCGCCGTGGCGGAACATCAGGATAACATGCGCACCCGTGTCCATCGCAGCGCTCACCGCATTGCGCAGCTTCTTCGTTCCGGGAAGACCGTAGTCGGCAAGCGCGATGCCGCCCAGCAATTCCCGCTCCTCAGGATAAGGCGAGAGCCGCTTGAGCCCTGCAAGTCCTATTGCCGATGCATAGGTCTGGTGCGTATGTATAACAAAGCCTGTCTCCGGGAAGTGCTTATATGCCGCGGCGTGTATGCCCTTCTCGCTTGACGGCTTGCGCTTCCCCTTCCACTTTCCGGTGGAGATCGTGTATTTTACGATGTCCTCGTCAGTCGTCTTTGTATAATCAAGCCCGCTCGGTGTGATCAGGAAGCTGTCCGCATCAATGCGGCAGCTCACATTGCCCCAGGTGCGTGCGACAAGGCCCTCCGAGAGAAGTTCACGCCCCGTGGCGGTCACAAGCCCTCTCAGCTTTGCCTCATTCGTTTCAATCATTGCTTATTAAGCCCCCTCTGACAGTTTGTTCAGCTTTGCAAAATGCCTCTTGTTTGAATTATAAAGCTCTTTAAATACGGCGTAGTTTCTGTCGTATATCGGCTTCAGGTCAGGATTCGGCAGATACGAAGCTTTTACCGGGACCAGACGCTTTACCTCGCTGAGAGATGATATCACGCCGCTGCCCGCCGCGACAAGCAGCGCCGCACCTATCGCGCCGACATCCTTGGTGTTCTCCACTGTTTCCACACGTCTGCCGGTTATGTCGGCGAGCATCTGGCAGGTAACGCTGCTCAATGCGCCGCCGCCGACGAAGCGCAGTGTACGCCCGGTCTTCAGCTTCTTCTCCTGGCATTCAAGCATCCACCGCAGGTGGAAGCATATGCCCTCCAGCACGGCGCGTATAAGCTCCGCCTTTCCGGTCTCAAGCTTTATATTAAAGAACATACCGGCAGCATCGGGCGCCTCAAACGGGCATCGATTGCCGTGCAGCCACGGCGTGAAGATAACACCGCCGCAGCCGGGCTCCACCTTTGCCACGGTGTCGGACATATAATCATAAAGGCTCTCGTACTGTGCCTCGCGGCTCTCCGCTACGTGTTCTTTTTTAAGATACACGTTCACCTCGTCAAGTACAAGATGATCCTTTACCCACTCAAAGCATTTGCCTGCGGTCTCCATCTCGGCAAAATAATTATACTTGCCCTTTTCCGGTCCGATTATCGCCGCAATCATCGACACGATGTCAACAATCTGCGTATCTGTCACGGTCTCGACCCAGCCTGATGTGCCGGAGTAGACATGCGTGTCGCCGACCTCGCAGCAGCCGGCGCCGAGGCCTATGAGCGTGGCATCTCCGCCGCCGCCGTATACGGGCGTTCCGGGTGCAAGCCCCAGCTCATGCGCGGCCTTTTCCGTCAGCTTGCCGGCGATGTCGGTGCACTCTATCACACGCGGCAGATGCTCCATGTTCACGCCGTACATCTTGCACAGCTCTTCGCTCCAGCCCTCTCTGCCGCGGCGTGTATCGTATAAAAACGTGGAGTAGGCGCTGTCGCGGGTCATTACAAACTCGCCTGTGCAGCGGCAGATGAGATACTCTTTAACATCAAGCCATTTATATACCTTTGCGAATATCTCCGGCTCACAGCTATGCACCCATTTATATTTCCACAGCGGGTCCTTCACACTTGTTGACGCCGCGCGGGTTGCGGTAAGGCTCTTTATGAGCATGCCGGCGTTCACGCCCGACACGGTCAGTCCCTTTGTCTGCGTATCGTGCATCTGCTTTGCGGCGCGCTGATCCATGTAGCTCATCGGGCGGCGCAGGGCATTGCCGTCTTTATCCACAAGTACGAGGCCCTGCATCTGCGAGCAAAACGAGATCCCGCTCACCTTATCCGGAGTGAGCTTCGTCTTCTCCAGAAGCTCGTTTGTGGTTTCGCACATTGCTCTCCACCATTCCTCCGCGTCCTCCTCTGCACCGCCGCCGGGGAGTATATAGAGCTCATACCCTCTGTAGGCACTGCCAAGCAGCTTAACGCGGCCCTCGATGGCAAACAGGCAGCTTTTCACGCCCGTCGTCCCGAAGTCATACGCTATGACATATTCCATTCGCTTTCTTCCCTCTCTTCACTTCTGATATTATTCAAAGGCCCTGTGCCCAGCGCGCCGGTCATGAAGCGCGTGAACTCACGGGCAATTTTTTCATCGTTATCGGCATCCGCTCCGCAGAAGATTCTCATTCTCTCCCGGTAATAGCCGCAGCTGTACGAAAACTGCAGCATCATAAGCAGATTGTCGAAAAAGAAAGCAAACATTTGCGGGTCGATATCCCCGGCAATCTCTCCGCTCTTCGCGGCCTTTTCCAGCATCGCCTTGTAAATCTCCGCCGTGCCGGACTCTATTTCATGTGCGAGCACCTCTGCATATTTTCTGCAGCTGCCGGAGCTTATCTCGTTGTACATCACGTTATAGCTCGGGTGCTCTCTCGAGGCGCGGATAAGAGCAAGAACGATGCGCTCCATGCACTCCGACACACTCTGCCCCTCGCTCACGGCATCGCGCAGTGTCGCATCCAGCAGCTCGAGCGAATGGCGCACGCAGGCAAGGAAGAAGCTGTCCTTGTCCTCGTAATATTTATATATAACACCCACGCTTACACCCGCGCGGGCGGCAATGGCGCTCATGCTGGCGCGGTCAAGCCCGTGCAGCGCAAATTCGTCTATACCCGCCTCAAGCATTCTTGACAGCGCGGCGTCATCAAGCTTTCTGTACAAAGCATACCTCCGTAGGGGCGTTATTTATTTCACGTGAATTTCAGTTCACGTCAGTATGTAAATATTATAGAACCTCCTTCCGCTCCGCGTCAATCAAAAATGCAGCAGCGCGCAAAGAATAGGCACAAGCCACAAATTGCCTGTTACATTTTATCGCAGATTGTACAAAGCTCCGGCCTAAAAAATGCTTGCAATTTTACTATGCGGCGTGTATAATCGCCCAAGAACAAGAGATTTTTAAGCTTTGGTACAGAGATGCCGGCAAAATCGCTCATACTGACGGGGAGAGTGTAATCCTCGCGCTGTGTTGTGTCTTGCCGTGTGTCGGCAGGGCATTTTTTCTTGCCCGGAATTTAGCTTGGGAAGGGAGCGTGCGTCACCGTGAGGCTGAAAGCGCAGATAATGGACGAAGCGGCGATAACTCGCGCTTTGATGAGAATTTCCCACGAGATAACAGAGAAAAACAAAGGTGTCGATAATGTCGTGCTTGTCGGTATTCGCCGCCGCGGAGAGTCCATTTCTCAGACAATCCGCGCCGATATCGAGAAGATTGAGGGTGTTTTGCTCCCCTGCGGCAGTATCGACATCAGTTTTTACAGGGACGATCTGAGCACCTATTCCGAAAACCCGCTTGTTCACCGCGCAGAGCTGCCCTTTGACGTCACCGCCAGGGACGTCGTACTTATCGACGACGTGATATACACCGGCCGCACAGCCCGCGCCGCGATTGAAGCCGTCTTTTCCTGCGGCCGTCCCCGTACGATACAGCTTGCCGCACTTGTCGACCGCGGCCACAGAGAGCTGCCTATCCGCCCGGACTATGTCGGCAAGAACATACCCACCTCCCGCAGCGAGCTGGTCGAGGTGCGTCTTCCCGAATACGACGGGGAGACCGGCGTTTTCCTCATGGATCGCGAGGGTTAAAAATTACGCGATGGTTAAAAACAGCATTCCGCTGCTTTTATAAATTCAATTAAAATTCTACAGAGAGAGGCAAATTGGATGAAGAAAAAAGTTATTGACGGTCCCATTTACGATGCGCGTGAGCTTGGCACTCCGCGTATGCTCATTCTCGGTCTGCAGCACATGTTCGCAATGTTCGGCGCAACCGTGCTTGTCCCGGCACTGACCGGACTTAACGTCGCAACCGCACTGTTCTTTGCCGGTGTCGGCACACTGCTCTTCCACCTGCTCACCAGCGGCAAGGTCCCCGCATTTCTCGGCAGCTCCTTCGCTTTCATCGGCGGCTACAATGCAATCCGCACTCTTGCAGACGGCAGCTATGACAACAGCCTTCTGCCCTATGCATGCTTCGGCGTTCTCATCGCAGGTCTTATGTACGTTATACTTGCCGGTCTTTTCAAAGCCTTCGGCGTAAAGAAGGTCATGCGCTTCTTCCCGCCCATCGTCACCGGCCCCATCATCATCGCAATCGGCCTGACGCTCTCCTCCTCCGCAATCACCAACTGCAGCGGCAACTGGCTCGTCGCCGTCGTCGCAATCGCACTGGTCGTCGGCTTTAACATCTGGGGCAAGGGCATGGCCAAGATCATCCCCATTCTCCTCGGTGTCCTTGGCTCCTACATTTTCGCACTCATAGTTGACCCGGCAGAGCGTGAGTCTGTTGCAACCGCAGTTTCTCAGGCTGCTTGGCTCGGTGTCCCCGTTCACTGGGAGAGCACTGTGTTCGGTCTCTTCTCCGGTGAGGTTGACTCCGCACTTCTCTGGTCCGCCGTCTTCACCATAGTCCCCCTGTCCCTCGCCACCATGGTCGAGCACATCGGTGACATCTGCGCAATATCCTCCACCTGCGGCAAGAACTACATGGTCGACCCCGGCTTCCACCGCACTCTTCTTGGCGACGGTCTTGCAACCTCCCTCGCAGCTCTCTTCGGTGGCCCGGCGAACACCACCTACGGTGAAAACACCGGCGTTCTCGCACTCTCCAAGGTCTACGACCCCCGCGTTATCCGCATCGCTGCCTGCTTTGCAATAATCGTCTCCTTCTGCCCGAAGTTCGCGGCTCTCGTCTCCGCAATGCCCACCGCAACCATCGGCGGCGTATCCCTCATCCTCTACGGTATGATTTCCGCAGTCGGTGTGCGCAACATCGTTGAGAACAGAGTTGACTTCTCCAACACCCGCAACGTCATCATCGCCGCACTCATCCTCGTCCTTGCAATCGGCATCAACTACTCCGGCAGCATCCAGATCGGCATCGTCAGCCTCTCCGGCCTCGCTGTCGCCTCCATCGTTGGCATCGTACTCAACGCAATCCTCCCCGGCAAAGACTACGTCTTCGTTCAGGAAGAGGAAGGCTCCACCTCCGTTGACCTCTCCGGCGCACTCAACATGGAGAAGGGCAAGGAATAAGAGATAGGACGCAAGTTATATAATAACAAGCAAAATTAACACTCGCAGGAGTACAGGATATAATATCCCGCTCCTGCGAGTGTTTTTTACTCAAGCCTCGCGCTGGCTGCGGAAATCTTTATTTCATCCCTCCCCATTTTCTCGAAAAAGTGATTTACAAGCGGGGGATTATTGTATATAA
>CAVAPH010000038.1:0-16143 GCA_963590455.1 bacterium
CCGCATTTCCTATGACCTTGTGGGCTTTATCCCCGTGGAAGAATTGCTGAAACAGAAAACGGCGTGACCGAAGCCACGCCGTACCTGAGAAAATACGATATTACTTTCTTATGCTCCCTTCCTTTCGGAAGAGAGCTTTTGTAAAATTTGAGATTCGTAAAGCTTACTTGAGCTCGACCTTTGCGCCGACTGCCTCGAGCTGAGCCTTGAGAGCCTCTGCATCGTCCTTGGAAACGCCTTCCTTGATCTTTGCAGGAACGCCTTCGACAAGTGCCTTTGCCTCTGCGAGGCCAAGACCGGTGATGTTGCGGACTTCCTTGATGACCTTGATCTTCTCTGCGCCGAACTCGGTCATAACGACGTCGAACTCAGTCTTCTCTTCGACAACGGGGCCGGCTGCGCCAGCTGCGGGAGCTGCGACTGCTGCTGCGGAGACACCGAAGGTGTCCTCAAGTGCGTGAACGAGCTCTGCGAGCTCAAGAACAGAAAGACCCTTGATCTCTTCGATCATAGCGGTGATTTTTTCGCTCATTATAATTTCCTCCAATTAAATCAATTTGTGACTGCTTTACTCTGCAGCCTCTTCAGCAGCGGGAGCCTCGACGGAGCCGCCCTTCTGCTCGAGAATCTGACCGAGACATACGGCCAGGCCGGTGATGGGAGCGATCATGGTGCCCAGAACCTTTGCGTACAGAGCATCCTTGGAAGGAAGCTGAGACATCTCCTCAACCTCAGCATCAGTAAGGATCTTGCCCTCCATGAAGGCAGCCTTAATGTTGAAGCGCTCGTTGAGCTTCTTGCTGTAATCGTTGAGAATACGGAAAGGAGCGATGGGATCATTCGCGGATGTTGCCAGAGAGGTGGTGCCGTTGAGAACGTGATCAAGCTCGTTCATTCCCAGCTTGTCCAGAGCCTTTCTGGTCAGGGTGTTCTTGACAACAGTGTACTCTACGCCTTCCTTGCGCAGCTCGGTACGCAGCTCGGTATCCTCACTGACGGTAATTCCCTTGTAGTCCACGAGGATGCCTGCATTAGCGCCCTTGATACGCTCGGCAAGTGCTTCGACTATTGCCTGCTTTTCGCTAAGAACCTTTGCGTTTGGCATGTGTGATTTTCACCTCCGTAACGATGGTCACGCTCAAAAAGAAAACCCTTGCGGCAAAAGACGCAAAGGCACAAAAACAATCAATAAATTGTTGATGTCCTCGGCAGGATTTACGGCCTAAACCACCTGCTGTCTTCGGAGCGCTCGAATAATATACAATAAAACCGCAGCAATGTCAAGGGGTTGGGATGAAAAAAGTTTGTGTTTTGCATACTCTGCATGACATGGCCAAATACTACGGCGTTGACAGGATCTATCTCGACTACAAGCCCTAACACAGCAAAACCCCTCCGGAAGACATGTTGCTTTCCGGAGGGGAATTATTTTGCCGTAATTATCCCAATTACTTCAGGCCGTACTTCTTGTTGAACTTATCGACGCGGCCGCTGGTGTCAACCAGCTTCTGCTTGCCGGTGTAGAAGGGGTGGCACTTGGAGCAGATTTCAACAGTGATGTTGGGCTTGGTGGAACCGGTCTCGATGACGGCGCCGCAAGCGCATCTGATGGTGGTCTGCTGATACTTGGGATGGATTCCTTCTTTCATGATCAAAAGCTCCTCATCTAAGGCTGCCTTGATTGTGCCAATGGCATAGTTACAAGACGCAAATGGGATTGTAACACAGCACTGCGTTTATTGCAAGTCTTTTTGCGGGATTTCCGCAATTTTTCCCGCACTGAGATAGTAGAGCACGCAGCTGTCGACTTCCATGCCGAAAATTCTCCGCAGCGCGGCGGCGTAGGCGCGAAGCTGACCGGCGTAATATTTGCTGCGCCGCGCTATTTCATCGTCGGTTTTCACGCGGTCTGTCTTGTAATCTATGATAACAAGCTTCCCGTTCTCCTCAAGACAGCAGTCGACTACGCCCTGCAGCAAAAGCTTTTCGCCCTGGGCAGTGTTATATATATCCTTTGCGTCGCAGAGAAGAGAGAACTTAAATTCACGATGGAGCGCATCCGCATTTTTCATCCTGCTGCCGAGCGGCGATGAGAAGAGAGTAAATATCGCCTGCGCGTCAACGGCGGCGCTTTCACGGGCGCTGAGATATTTTTCACGCTCCAGCCGCGCAATTTCAGATTCCACGTCCTCGAGAGTGCCGGTTTTCGCAAAGTCCATGCACTGCAGTGCAAGATGGGTGGCAATTCCGCGCTCGGTTCCGGTGACAGGCTTATCCTTGCGCGAGAAGTCCGGCATGGGGAAGCTCCTGTGCCGCTCGGGAATGAGAGCTGCGGCCTCCGGATCGTCGGGCTGCTGACCCTTGAGCTCTGTTGCCGTTATCTTTGACGGCAGAGCCTCGGCGTCGGCGTGCGGGTATGTATAATTCAGCGCGTCCTCAAGCTTTTGCCGTGAGACCGGATCGGCAGTCACGGCAGCGGCACTTTCCTCTTCAGCCCCGGCCTGCACGCTCTCGGGGGAGCAGGTTCTTATCTTCAGATGCGCCTGCTTGTCTGCCAAGGCGGCATATATCAGCCAGTTTACGGGAGCACTGCACGCAGCGAGAACCTCGCTCTCTATCGGCTTCGTTACGGCGTGCGAGGCGTTTTCAAGAACCTTGTCCCAGCCCTTGTGTACCGCCGTGATGAAAAGCCGCTCCTTGGGCCTTGTCAGCGCAACGTATAAAAGGCGCATTTCTTCAGAGAGCATTTCACGTTCGAGCCTGATTTTTATGGCGTTTCGTGCCAGAGAGGGGTATTCGGTGCGGCGCTGAAGATCCGTCACCTTTGCACCGAGACCGAGCTGCGGATGCACAAGCACTGTGTCGCGGCTGTCCTGCTTGTTGAATCTTCTCGCCGTGTCACAGAGGAAGACAACCGGGAACTCCAGCCCCTTTGACTTGTGTATCGTCATGATCTGCACTGCCGACGAGAACGCGGCACCGGTCTCCGGCTCTTTCCCGTTCTCCGCAAGCTGACGCAGCCAGAGCACGAAGCGGTGCAGACCGCGATATCCGGTTGCATCAAAGCGCTCGGAGAGGCTTATAAGCTCCAGCAGATTTGCGCGCCTCTGCGCCCCGTCGGGCATTGCCGAGCAGAGAGCGGGAAGATCAAGCTCCTCCGTAATCTGCCACAGAAGCTCGGAGACCGGGAGATCCGGAGCAATGGCACGGCAGCGCTCAAGCCATGCGGTAAATTCGGCGCATTTGGAATTATATTTTGCCGCGGCGGTGAGTGCCGTAAAATAATCCGAATTTTTATCGGCGGCGCGTATCTCCGCCAGATCCTCCGCAGTGAAGCCGAAAGCGGGGGAGCGCAGCACGGCTATGAGCGGGATGTCCTGATGCGGATTATCTATGATTGCCAGCATCGACACCACGGACGAGATTTCGGTGGCACTGAAAAAGCCGCCGCCCTGACCTGCCGCCACGGGTATACCCATCGCCGTGAGCTCACGCCTGTATATGCTGCCGACAGTGTTGGCGGAGCGCATGAGCAGCGTGATGTCGCCGTATTCGATCTTCCGCCCGCCCGCGAGAGTGCCGGTGGCTACAAGCTTTTGTATCTCCCTGCCGACAAGCTGCGCCTCAAGGGCCGTTTTATCAGGGCGTGCGCCGTCATCGTCGGAATCGGAGTCGGAATCAGAACCTGAATCTGAATCCTGGGAGATCTCGAGCAGCAGAAGCTCCGGCACGGGTACGCTGCCGTCATAGCGCGCCCCGCATTTGAGCCGCGCGTCATCGTCATAATCAATATCGCCGAGCTTTGATGACATGCAATTGGAAAACACGGCGTTTGCACACTCGAGTATCTCACTGCGGGAGCGGAAATTCTCCTGCAGTATTACTTTGCATGCCTCACCCTTGGCTGCCTGCCGTACGTCGGGGAATTTATTATATTTTTCCGTGAATATCTCCGGATCCGCGAGACGGAAGCGATAGATTGACTGCTTGACGTCGCCCACGAGAAAGAGCTTTTTCCCCTCGCCTGACACGGCCTTGAATATGGTGTCCTGCACCTGGCTGACGTCCTGATACTCATCGACCATGACCTCGGTGAAGCGCTCGGACATGCGGCATGCAAGCTCCGTGGGGCTTCCGTCGGTATTCGTGAGCAGCTGCGCCGCCATGTGCTCGAGATCCGAGTAATCGAGGAGACCGGCGCGCCGCTTTGCCGCGGAGTACTCCCGGTCAAAATCCAGTGTCAGCGCCAGCAGCGCCTGCATCGCCGGGGCGGTTGCCGCCATTTCCGACAGCACCGTTTCGGACGGAGCACCGAGGGAAACTTTGAGCGCGTCCATGGCCTTGTCGCAGCTTTTGCGCCTGCTTTTTACCCTGTCGGCAAGCGCTCTGCCGGACTCTGCCAGAGCCGACGAATTTCTCAGGGCTTTAAGCTTCGGAAACTCTATCGGCAGGCAGGCTCTCGCACTCTCCCAGCCTATGTCAAGGCGCCGGCGCAGCTCACGTATCTGCTCTGCCGTGACGCTGATGCTGTCCATATACGCCGCAGCGATTTTGCCGCTTTCCTCGGCATTCATATCCTGCATCAAACGGTCAAGCTCATCGGACCAGTATTCGGCAGTTCGGGCGCTGCCGGTGAGTATTTCGCGCCCCCATGGAGTTTCACCGGCATCGTCAACGCGGCTTGAGAGCAGCTCAACCTGCTTTTTTGCCCAGTCCTCCGGCCGCGCATGGCATTGCATTTTGCCGTGCAGCGACAGAACAAGAGAGGAGAGCTTTGAGTCATCTTTTCCTGCTCCGACGGTGTCGGCAAGCAGGAGAAATCCGGGATATTTATCCGGCGCTTCATAATGCGCGTCCATTACACGTTCAAGCGCGGCGCTCTTCATGGCGGCTGCACGGTCGTCGTCCGCTATTTTAAAATCGGGGTTTATTTCCGCAAGCTGGCTGTTCTCGCGCAGCAGTGTGGCACAGAAGCTGTGTATCGTGCCGATCTGCGCACGGCGGCACAGTGCGCTCTGACGGCGCAGACGCTGACTGCCGGGATTTTCCGCAAGGCGCGTGCCGAGCTCCTCCATGATGCGGCCGCGCAGCTCACCTGCCGCAGCGCGTGTAAAGGTTATTATGAGAAAGCTGTCCAGATCCGCCGGATGCTCGCTGTCACATATATACGACATCAGGCGTTCGGTCAGCACCTTGGTTTTGCCGCTTCCGGCGCCTGCCGAGACAAGCACCGTGTTGCCGCGGGTGTACATCGCGGCGGCCTGCGCCTCAGTGGGTATGAATTTACTCATGTGCCTTGGCCTCCTCTCCGTCCGCTTCCTGCAGCAGGCTCCATACCTTGTCCGGCTTTAATTTCTCGAGATAACGGCAGCTCTCGCCGCTGCTTCCGTCCGAAAACCGGCAGGCGTCCGCATAATCGCAGTTGAGGCAGGCGTTCTCCTGCTGCCCGCGATAGTAGGGATCGGCGGCGATGTTGCCTTTTTTGAGCTCACGCGCCATCTCGTTGAGCCGCCGTTTTATATGCCTTGATAATATTCCGAGCTGTTCGAGGGATACAAGATTGTTTGACGGCATTCTCGTGCGTACGGGGATGTACCGCTTGTCCTCACCGTGCTCCCACGCCTCCACAAGAGCGGCATCGTCGAGCACAATTCCGCTTCGCCGCAGATCATCCGTGCGCTTTTTGATTACTGCGTCCTCATCAGCGCCCTGCGTGACGGAGATTATGCCGCTGCGTGCCGGAACATACATTACGCCCGCAGGGACGGTTTCATGGCCGTAGAGCTTCTCGCCGTCCTCCTCAAGAACAAAGAGATATAGAAGCATCTGCAGCCCCATGCCGTACCAGATATCCGACATGGAGAATTGCTTTTTGCCGGTCTTGTAATCAACCACGCGCAGATACAGCTTCCCCTCATGCAGCCAGCCGTCCACGCGGTCGGCAATGCCGGTCACGCGCAGCTTGTCGTCCTCTCCGCCGAGCTCCACCGGCGGCAGATCCTGCGCCTTGCCGAAGTCCAGCTCAAAGCTGAGCGGCTCAAAGTCTGACCGGCGCAGCTCGTCGGCCGTGTCGCAGACAATCCTGCGCGCATCCTGGGAGAGACGATTGAACAGGTGGATAAAGCGCGCGCTCTTCTCCTGAAAATCGTTGAGCTTCTCATGCACGTATTTTTCAACATATTTGTCGCAGATTTTTCCGAGCTGCTCGTTGTCAATATCACGGAAGCCGCCGCGCTCTTTAACCTCGCGCACGGTATTTTCGAGCACGTCGTGCATAAACGTGCCGATCTCGGGCGGCGTAAAGCGTGAGGGCTCATGCGGCTTAGCCTTTAAGCCGTACTGGCAGAAGTATGCGTATTTGCAGGATGCGAATTTATCTATCTTTGACGGGCTCAGACGCGGCGTATCACCGTACAGCAGTTTCACAGCCTGCGATGACAGCCGGCCGCGGCTCATTTCCGAGGCGCGCAGAACAGCGGCGAAGCGCTCCGGCTTTTCCTGACGGAAGTATTCTTCGGCCGCGTGGGCAGCCGCACTGCCTCTGTGTACAGCCTGCGCCGCGAGCGTGAGCGCGGGAGCCTCCGCCATCAGCCGCGCCTCATCCGTGCTGCCGTGCACGGGAGTAATGCCGAAAAGTGCCGCAGCGCGATTATATACGAAGGCGGGTCGCTGTGCCTCGCCGTTTGAATCAACGAGCGGGTAAATCATGGTCAGGCTTTCCGAGGGCAGGGTCAGGCAGTTATATATCAGCGTAAATTCACGCCAGAGCTCACTCTCGCTGTTCCCGCCGAGCTCAAGCCCGCATTCTGAAAGCCTTGAGCGCTCGGCATCCGTGAACATTCCGGCCTCGCTGCCCGTACCCGGTATTCTGTTGTCACTTGCGCCGAGGACAATGAGATGCTTTATGCTGCGGCGGCGCATCCTGTCAAAATCACCGGCGGAAACTCTGTCGAGAGATACCGGAATAATGCCTATGTCGTATTTAGAGAGCATGAGATTGAAGAGCTTGCCGAAGGCCGCCCTGTCCATGCCGGTGTCTGCAAGTATAGCCGCGCACTGCTCCAGCGCCGCGACAACTATGCCCCACAGCTGCACGTACTCCTGCGCCTGCTCCTCTCTCCCGTCCTCGGTGAGACGCTTTGCGCGCTCCTCGAGAATCTCCGGCAGCTTGAGCTCCGCGAAGAACTCTGCGAGGGCAGACGCCTGCTCGGCTGCCGTCTTGGCCTCATCGCTGCGTTTTTTAAAGCTCAGCAGAGGATCGGCAAGGCGGCGGCGCAGGGAGTTTATTTCGGCAAGGCGGCGCTCCGTGTCCTCGGTGTACTCCTCACCTATGCCGTCGGGGTGCTGCCGCCAGTCGCTGCTGCGTGTCCATGCATTCCCGCGCAGCTGCCACTTGAATATATAATCCTCCAGAACATCGCACTCGTCCGTATTAAGTCCGGTAAGCCCCGTGTGCATATAGCTTATAACATCGTCTATGTCCCAGCCGCCCTCGATAATTTCATATACCAGAGATATCATAAGCGGCAGCGGCTTATATGCAAGCTCACTTTTTTTCGCCGTGAAGAGCGGCACGCCGTAGTGTCGGAATATGTTCTCAAGGCTCGCTCTGTAATCGTCAAAACCGCGCACGGCAATCGCAATATCGCGCCAGCGGCAGTTTTTGGTCCGCACAAGCTCCAATGCCTTCGCAGCGGCGAGCTCACATTCGGCGTTCATTCCGTCCGCCTCGACGAGATCTATCGCGGATGCGCCGTTGAAAAGCACATCGGTATACGAGAACATGTTGTCCGCAAAGAAGCTGAGCGACGGCTCCTTTGCACTCTCGCCCTCCTGTGTGATGCACTGCCATTTAATCCCGAGCTCCTCTGCAGCATCTATGAGAAGACGTGCCGCGCGGCGGCTGAGATCAAAAACCTCGCTCCCGGAGCTTAGAGTATCCAGCGTGAGGCAGACCGTTATATCCGCACCCTTCTCCATGAGCGCACGTATAACCTCCCGCTCCTGCGCGGTGAAGTCGACGAAGCCGTCTATATAAATATGATTTTCGCTGTTTATATCGCTCTCCGGTATCTGACGGGCGAGCACGGTCAGTGCATCCGAGGGGTCGGCATGGCCGTTTGCAACTACGGCATCATAGGCCTCGGCGATTAACGCGAGATCGCTCAGCTTGTCACCGAGACTGTCGTTGAGCTCCTGCGCGGTCTCTGCAAGCTCGTCAGTCGACACGCATGAGGCCTTCAGCTCATCCACGGCACGCAGAAGCAGTGACTGCAGCTCAACCTTGCGCTCCGCACCGGAGTAGATTTTCAACCGGCTTCCGACACTGTTGAGTGCCAGCGCCATGCATAAAAGTCTGCCGCCCTTGTCCAGATATTTGGCAGCCCCGCCGCCGAGCTGTGACATGAGTCTGCGCGCAAGCCCCGTGAAGCTGAACACCTCAGCGTACAGCGAAAGACTGTCCCCGCAGGCGGCACACAGCTCGCGCTCGGCCTCATGGCTGTACTGCTCCGGCACGATGAGCATACGCCGCCCCTGCCGCTGCTGTACGGCGGTGTTTATCTCGCTTATAACGGCAGCCGTCTTGCCGGAGCCCGCTTTTCCCAGAATAAGAGTGAGCATATAAAGCCCTCCCGAATTATTCGTATTATTTACCATAATTATATATGCTGCGGCAATCCGCGTCAAGAAAACGGACGCACGCGAAAATCTTTTTTGTACATTACAGGTATTCATGCTATAATGATCTTCGTTATTGATGATTGATACCTGGAATGTGTCAAGCCTCCCGTAAATCAGGATTTAACAGCAAGATTTAATACATGTAAGAGAGTAAGAGGCGCAAGATGAAGAAATCGCTCGCGGTGGCGCTGGCTGTGCTGAGCCTGATCTACCTGCTGAATAATTGCAGCGGCCATATTGCAGACACGGATAAAGCGCGTCAGGCCACGCCGCTTGAAATACTGCTGACTATGTCCGAGTGGGTCAGCGAGAGCGGCGCCGCATTGAGCTTCAGCGATGACTTTACAGGCTCGTCACTCACGGCGCCGTTTTCATGGAGCGTGGCGGAGGACTGCGTGCGCGTCTCTTTTTTCCCAGGCTGTGATATCGGGCGCAAAATAATATTCACGGTGATTGCCGACGGCGGCAGACTCAGCCTGCGCAGCGGAGACGAGGTATATACACCCGCAATGCTGAGCTCGAGCGGGGCAAATATTGCAGAGGCGGAGGATCAGCCGAGCGCGAATGAGCTTCTCGGACAGCAGATCGCGGAATATGCCGCAGGCTTCGTGGGCTGGAAATATAAATACGGCGGCAAATCCCCCTCAACGGGCTTTGACTGCTCCGGCCTTGTCTATTACGTCTATGAGCAGTTCGGCTACCGTGTCGAGCGCATTGCCGACGATCAGGCGGAGCAGGGGATAGAGATCGAGCCGGAAAATATAAAGCCCGGGGACCTGATAGCGTTTCAGACCTCCGGAAAATACGTGGGGCATGTCGGCATATATGTCGGCAACGGATATTATGTCCATGCTATGGGCAGCGCATACGGCGTCGTGCTCACCCCGCTCGATGACCCGTACCTCAAGCGCGACTACGTTGTCCGCCGCTTTGTCGGCTGCAGCGAGCTGAAGCTTCCTGACTACAGCGGCAGCCCCGCACCTATCCCGGAGCTCACGGCGGATGTGGCACACGACCCCGCGGCGCTCGCAACTCCATCACCGTCACCGACAGCGACGGCATCGCCGGCCCCCACGCCGACACCGACAGCAACCCCGAGCCCGACTCCGACGGCTTCTCCAAGCCCCTCGCCCACAGCTGCGGCAAGCCCTTCACCGTCATCAAAAGCGGCATAAAAATTTAATATAAACAAAATCCACGCTGCATAATACAGCGTGGATTTCGAATAGATGCATTTGAAGCCCGGTGCACACAGGAATAAATCCTTCGAGCTCCAAATAATATTTAATTATAAAACAAACTGCTTCAGAGATTCAGGTGCCTTCTCGGGATCGCTGGAGACGCTGATGTAGAACTCGATGTTCTCAGCAGTGGAGAAATTGTCCAGCCAGGAAACGAAGCTGCAGAGAGCGTCCATGGAATCGTCGCTGACGAGCTTGTAGAAGTTGTCAATGTAAAAATGCGTAATGTCGTAGTTGCCGGCGTGGATGCCGCAGATAAGACCCTTCAAAAATTCATAAGTACCGATATCATAAGTGCCTGCGTCTATCAGACGAGCCTGATAGGGGATGTCATAGGTGAGCTTGCGCTCCTTCTCAATAACAACGACGTCACCGTTGCCCTCATCTACTGCCTTGCGTACCAGATCAACCAGCTTCTTGGTCTTTCCGGACCCCTTCAGACCCATAATTAGCTTGACCATATCGACCACGCTCCTTTTCTGTTATTTATTTTAGATTAGAGAAAGCATCGTCTCTGACGCTTTCTCAGAGTGGGTGCTGTGCTCTTATATACAGATTAACATTTTTCGTTCAAAAGGGCAAGCACAAGTTGTGAATGACAGGTAAATTTTCTCCCGCTTCCGCCGCCTGCCCCATCCCGATTGAATATAAAAATTCCGCCGCGCACACTGTCTGTCACGACAAATCGACGGAAAGGCAAAGAAAAACCTATACAGAATTGGGAAATTGCCTAAAAATAGGGATGATAAATTCTTGACGCACGGGCCATAATGTGTTAACATTTCTGTAAGCGTATTTTTGGTAGGAACCGGCGTATAAACCGACGGGAAAACCTGTACAAAACTAAAAAAGAGGTGTATCGCTTGAAAGATCTTAAGCATCTTATCTACTTTGAGAACCTGCTTCAGGACGCACAAAATGAGCTGGTGACCAAGGCTGTTGCGGAAGGCAAGCATGCGCTCGGGTACAACTGCTATTACATACCTGAGGCACTGCTCAATCTGCCCGGCTGCTTTTCCACCCGTCTGCGCGCACCGCGCTGCATGTCTACGGATCTGGCAAACTACTACATGACCACCCGCACCTGCCCCTACGTCCGCTCCATACTTGAGCGCGCGATCGAAGGCGGCTACAACTATCTCGAGGCACTGTTCGGATCCGAGTGCTGCGCCGCGATGGAGCGCATGGAGGAGCATTTTGATCTCATTCACCCGGTAAAGAACGAGAAGTTTTTCACCACAATCATTGACCCGCCCATGAAGGGCGACAAGATAAACCTTGACTATTACAAGGTTGAGCTTCAGCACAAAATCGTAGACAAGCTGGCAGAGCGCGGAATTGACGTCTCCGAGGAGGCAATGCGCGCCGCTATCGAGGATCACAACGAGATCAGCCGCATCGTTACCGAGATCGGCGACTACAGAAAGCTCGACAATCCCCCGATAACCGGCTATGAGTTCCATGTTATCCAGCTCGTCAGCCAGGTTTGCCCGCACTACCTCATCAAGCCCTATCTCGAGGAGACTCTTGAAGAGGTCAAAACGCGTGAGCCGGAGGCAAAGTTCCCGTTCCGCGCACGTGTGGCACTTGTCGGCTCCGAGATTGACGATCCTGAATTCACCAAGCTCATCGAGAGCTGCGGCGCGATGGTCGTTGCAGACCGCTACTGCTTCGGTTCCTTCCCGAGCCGTGAGCAGATCGAGATTAAGGACGGGGAGAGTGCATTCGACGCAATCTGCCGCCACTACCTCTACTGGAACCAGTGTGTCCGCTTCATGGACGGCGAGAAGATTGACCAGCGTCACTCCGAGGTTCGCCGCCTCATCAAGGAATTCAAGGCAAACGGCGTTATCTACGAAAACATGAAGTTCTGCGAGTTCTGGAGCTATGAGAAGGTGCTCGCCTCCCATATCTTCATTAATGAGCTTAACTTCCCCTGCTGCACCATAGAGAAGGAGTATGCACTCGGCGCAGTCGGTCAGCTCCGCACTCGCTTCCAGGCCTTCATTGAGGCACTGGAGATCAAGACAATTCAGGGAGGTAAGTAAGATGAAGGTCACAGATAAGCTTATCGCTTCCATAGACAAAAAGCTTGAGCGCTTTGATCCCCTGTGGCAGGCTGAGAACGGTGTCGGCGGTCTGAGAAGCCGTTATTACGACAAGACCGGCGTTGCCAAGTGGCGTGAATGGCGCGGCGTTAAAGACACGCTTTATGATTACACGCAGTGGCTCAATAATCTGCTGAGCATGGTGCAGATGGTTGCCTCCGCTCCGATTCCCTGCCTGAAGGGCTTCTGGGAATACCGCTGGATGGGCTCCTACCTCGGCACATTCATGTTTATAGACCGTCTGTTCGAGGGCTACCGCGGCAAGGAGCTGCGCATTGCCCATATGAATATGCACGCCATCGTGCAGAGCCTGACGAAGAGAATCGCTTTCGCCCTTAAAAACGACAAGCGTCTCGGCGGCGGACCGGACAGCGACAAGATCGTCCCCATGGACGAGGTTATCCCCGCACTTATCATGAAGGGCTTCAAGGGCCTCACGGCATTCCCGCTTCAGACCCTGCCTGAGTTTATTATCTGCGATGTTGACCAGCATATAGAGCCGTATTACATAGACGTTGCGGAGTCCTTCGGCCTTCCTGCCGACGTGTGCTCCCGCTGCGCTGCAGAGACCGGCGTTGCACTTGATGACGCATTCCCGATCTTCGGCAAGGCCTTCGTCACGACGAACATGCCCTGCAACGCATCCGAGGCGACATCCATGTTCCAGCGCCGCCGCGTTGCTCTGCCTGACTATGCAGTGACCCTCGCAATGCAGCATACCGAGCCGGAAGCAATCCCGTATTCGAGAGCCGTGCTTGAAGAGATGATATCCTTCGTTGAGAAGGAATACGGCGTGAAGTACGACTGGAACGAGCTGTTCAAGTACGCAGAGCTGATGAACGAGCAGAACACCATCGAGCTTGAGAAGTGGGACTTCTTCAAGACCCCGTACTCACCGCTCTCCGGTATAGCAGAATCCCTCTACAAGCTCTATGAGTGGCAGTCCGTCAACGGACAGGATCCGTACTTCAACAAGGTCGACCGCAAGGTTATCGAGATCATGCGCAAGGCATACGAGGAGAAGTACATCCCCTTCGGCGGCAAGACCCGCCACCGCGCATTCCTGTGGGGACCCTCCGCCGTTTACTATACCGACTTCCCGACATGGGTACAGAACTGCTGGGGCATCACCATCGTGCTGAACATGGACTCCACCATGGGCTACAACATGATAGACACTCAGGATCCCGACAAGGCTATGGACGATCTGACTGCACTCACGCAGCGCGCCTGCATGCGTCACCACGCCGTCGGCGGCTGGGAGAACGTCAATGCAGTCTGGGAGTGGGCAAAGAATTTCAACTGCGACATGGTGCTCTTCAACGACAACATCGCCTGCAAGGGCATGCTGGGCGTCCATGCGGTTATGGAGGAGCAGGCACGCGATCTGGGCTTCCACTTCGTCTTCATAGAGCATGACCTTGAGGACAGCCGCACCGTCTCCCGCCAGGAGATGAGAAACTGCGTCAACAACTACATGTCCGTCGTCCTCAACGAGAAGCCGCTCGACCCGACTATCGTGGAATTCGACGATTCCATGGCATACTGAGAAAGGATAAGCTGAAATATGAAGAAAATCTTTGGCTTTCTGACAAAGCTCATCGGCAAGGTGATACTTTTTGCACTTATCGCCTTCGTCGCCACGTTCGCGCTGTACATGTTCAACGGCGAGAACAAGCTCATCTACTATGTCGTAAGACCCCTGCTCAACAAGCACTACGACGCGCAGGTAAGAGACAAACGCATCGTCTGACAAACAGACGCCGTAATACCGCAAACAAAGCCGGACTGAGTAACTCTTCAGTCCGGCTTTGTCGGTCATGCGGGGGAAGGAGAAAAAATATATTCTTCCGTCTGTCACGCAAAAACCAAAAAATATTAGCTATATTAATTTAATTATTTTATAGAGCTTTAACAGGCAAATCTATGCCGCGTAATCCGCATAATCTATGATTATAAGATCTTCATTTTTGCCGTCGCAGTCTGTAATACGGAACTCCTCTGCAGCTTTTATCTTGCTGTTATAAAAGCTGCATGCGGATTTGGCGGTCTTAAAATCGGCCCAAGTCTCCTCGCTCACATTCGCGTAAACATACTCTTGATCATCTATATTGACAATGAGATGTCCGCTATCAGCGTAATACGTAATCGACTCGATCAGCTTGTCGTTTGGCGTGGAGATTTTCTCGCCCTTTCCCGTAGGATAGACATGAATTTTGCCGTCATCCTTCATGCCGTCCTGCAGCTGCAGCGAAGACGCAGACGGCGCGGGAGTTTCTGCCGCAGTATTTGAAACAGCATCTAAAATCGGCGGGCGGCAAACCTTGCAAGGCTCATATCCGCCGTTTACGGCATCCTGCAGATTTATTTCGATGCAGCTCTTCTTCAGATACCGGCAGCCCTGCGTATGATATTTCTGCCCGGAGCGGGTTACGCACACAATCGTATCCCCTGATGCAGCATACGCCGTAGAGCAAAACAGTGTAAACAGCATCAACACTGCTGTTATAAAAGCTGTAAATCTTTTAATCATAGCAATAGCATCCCATATGGCATCAGCCTGTGTACTCCATAATTATCAGATCCCCGTTAGATCCGTCGTAATCGTTGACCCAATATTCCTCAGCGCCTCTGAAATATTGATTGTAAAATTCGCCTTTGGATTCTGCGTTTTTAAATTCGTCCCAAAGCTCTTCTGAGACATTTGCAAAGACATATTCGGATCCGTTCGTTTCCAAAACAAGGTGCTCATTTTCAGCATAATATATGAGCGCATCGATCCATGAGCTGTCAGAGGTGTTAATTACCTCGCCTTCGCCTATCAGATACACATGAATCTTGCCGTCATCTTTCAGCCCGTCAACCGGCTGCGGTGTCGGTTCAGGTGTTGGCGAGGCAGTTACATCAGGCGTTGGAACAGGCGTTTCAGCAGGACTCGCAGAGCTTCCGCAGGCGCAGAGCATTAAAAGCAGGCATATAATAACTGAGATACAAACAAATCTCTTCATATTGTCCCTCCCTGACAGTATTTTATAAAATCTTTTACTAATATTATATTGCTTATTGTCCCCACCGTAAACACAGCACATTCCACAGATTTGGTTATTCACATTTGTGCAGAGTGCCTTTCAGCAAAAAAGACCCTGAAATCTAATGATCTCAGGATCCTAGTGGTTGCGGGGGAATGCAGCACAGATTATCAACGATATTTCCCGGAGGTACTTATTACTTATAAAGCTTGACAAAAAGAAATGACCGGCGCTATAATGAACAAGAAAAGAGCGCTGCGACAAGCGGTTAGCTCTTGAAGTTACAGATAGTTAATGCAAGCATATAACCGTCGTCACTTGGCAGAGTGTCGGCGGTTTTGCTTTACGGTTATCGTGATCGTGTATGTTAATACATGAAAAGTAGTCGTAATTGGCATACGCTTCACCCCCTTTACGGAGATGTAGCTAACCGCCTGCCGTTGTGCAGCGCTCTCGGTGCAAAAGCACCGATAAGAGAGTAACACGGATTGCGATATATTGCAATAACTCTCATTTGCGTTTTTCGGAGAAAACGGCGGAACTTTTTAAGCCAATAAACGCAAAAAAGACCCTGAAATCTGACGACTTCAGGATCTTGGTGGTTGCGGGGGAAGGCAAGACAGATTATCAACGATATTTCCCGGAGGTACTTTTTGCTTATTACATATAAAACTTGACAAAAAGAAATAACCGGCGCTATAATAAACATGAAAAGAGCGCTGCGACAAGCGGTTAGCTCTTAATAGTTCTGATTTCTAAGTATAGAAACCGTCACTTGTCGGAGTGGCGGTTTCTGCTTTTTATGACAAACTGAAACATCAGCATTCGCAATGTCAAAGTTATCGTAAGCCGCATACGCTTCACCCCCTTTACGGAGATGTAGCTAACCGCCTGCCGTTGTGCAGCGCTCCCGGTGCAAAAGCACCGATAAGAGAATAACACGGATAGTGCTATATTGCAATAGCTCTAGTTTGCACTTTCCGGAGAAAACAGGCAGAGCTTTTCAAGCCGATAAACGCAAAAAAGACCCTGAAATCTAATGATCTCAGGATCTTGGTGGTTGCGGGGGAAGGATTTGAACCA
>CAVAPH010000039.1:0-15289 GCA_963590455.1 bacterium
TAGTATGCAAAACCCCAGACCGGAGCAATTCAACTCCTGTCTGGGGTTTACGCTTATTACTATTTATCTATCTCGCTCTGATTACAGCTCGTTCATGCACATGTCGGCGAAGGATTCACGGCGGACGGCCACGCTGTGCTCTCCGTTGTGCAGCATCACTATCGGCGGGCGCGGGATGCGGTTGTAGTTCGACGCCATGGTGTAGTTATATGCGCCCGTTCCGCACACTGCGACTATATCGCCGCGGCAGACGGAGGAGGGGAGTGATACGTTCTCCTGAATGATGTCGCCGCTCTCGCAGCAGCGGCCCACGACGGATGCGCAGAAATCATTTGCCTCATCCATCTTATTTGCAACGTAGCAGGTATACGGCGCCTTATATAACGCATAGCGGGGGTTGTCCGTCATGCCGCCGTCAATTGACACATAGTTCTTATATCCCGGAATTTTCTTCACTGTGCCGCAGGTGTAGAGCGTCATTCCAGCCTCTGCAACAATGCTGCGCCCCGGCTCCATATGAATTTCAGGTATGGCGAGCCCTAACTTTGCACAGCAGCTCTTAACAACTGCCGCAACGCGGGCAATATTGCCCTCAAGGTCAACATGGGGGTCGCTCTCCAGATATCTCACTCCGTAGCCGCCGCCGAGATCCAGCATCTGTGCCGTGTAACCGTACTTCTGCTTCATTTCGGCGATGAACTCCAGCATGATAGCGGCAGCGCGCTCGAACACGTCCTCGCCGAATACCTGAGAACCGACATGGCAATGGAAACCCATCAACTCAATGTGCGGCTGGCGCAGTGTGAGGGCTGTAATCTCATCTGCCTGCCCTGTCTCAATGGCGGAGCCAAACTTGCTGTCTACCTTACCGGTTGCGATCGCTTCGTATGTGTGCGGATCAATGCCGGGAGTCAGGCGCAGCAGAATTTTCTGCTTTGTCCCGCGCTTTGCCGCTTCTTTCTCGATAGCGAGAACCTCTTCCACGTTATCAGAAACGAAATAGCCGACGCCCTTGTCCATCGCAAACGCGATATCCTCGTCGGTCTTGTTGTTGCCCTGAAAATATGCCATGCCGAGATCATATCCGCTGAGAGCCGCGGTGTATATTTCGCCGGAGGAGACAACGTCTAATCCCATGCCCTCTTCCTGCATGACGCGGTAGAGATGCTTAAAGCAGTTTGCCTTGCTGGCGTAGAGCGGATAACTGCCGGGACCGAAATGCTTTTTGAATGCGTCTTTATATATGCGGCACTGCTTTCGTGCATAGTCCTCATCAAAAAGATAAAGCGGCGTTCCGTACTCTGCCGCAAGCTTTGTTGTGTCCTGGCCTGCGAAATACAGCACGCCGTCCTTTGCGGTAATGTTCTCACAAATCATCTGCTCTGACCCTCTTTCTTGTTTCGGCTGCATAGTATTTTATAATTTTATAATGCAGCAGCATGGTAAATCCTGCATATTTGTTCGCAAATCGAGAACATATTTCAAGATTTTCAAGGAAATTATACTTTTCAAAGTGCTGTATGTCAAGACTGCACGACCACGAAGATTGAACGGCTTTTTATTAGAAATTTGTTAAGAAAAACGACAGAGCCGCCTTGCGATGATCTGAACAGATCACCCGGGGCGGCTCCATGCCGTGAAAAATGAAAAGAGGTATGAAAGATGAAGAAGCGCGGTTTGCGCTTGGTAGCTTGGTAATATCAGCCGCCGAGATATGCGCGGCGTACGCTGTCGCTTGCGGCAAGCTCTGCGCCGGTACCGGAGAGGCTGATGCGCCCGGTTTCGAGGACGTATGCGCGGTCGGCAACGGAAAGCGCCATCTGTGCGTTCTGTTCAACGAGCAGTATAGTTGTTCCGGATGCGTGAAGCTCGCGGATGATGTCGAATATCTGCTCGACCAGAATAGGTGCGAGACCCATGGACGGCTCATCAAGCATGAGAAGCTTCGGGTGGCTCATGAGTGCGCGGCCGATAGCGAGCATCTGCTGTTCGCCGCCGGAGAGCGTGCCTGCAATCTGCTTTTTGCGCTCTCTCAGACGGGGGAAGCGCTCGTATACGGACTCAAGATCCGCCTCAACGCCTGAAGGACTCTGTGTATATGCGCCCATTTCAAGATTTTCCTGAACGGTCATCTGCAGGAATATGCGGCGCCCCTCGGGGACCTGTGCCAGGCCTCTCTCAACGATCTTGTAGGAGGGGAGATGACTGATATTCTCGCCGCAGAACTCTATGCTGCCGGTGCGGGAGTGCAGCAGGCCGGAAATAGTCTGCAGAGTGGTGGACTTGCCTGCGCCGTTTGCACCGATAAGAGTGACGACCTCGCCCTCGTTTACTTCAAAAGAAATGTCCTTGATGGCGTGTATGGCACCGTAATAAACGTTGATATCTTCAACCTTAAGAATCTGCGTCATGCCTGTGCCTCCTTCTTCTTGCCGAGATATGCTTCAATGACGACGGGGTTGGACTGAATTTCTGCGGGTGTGCCCTTTGCGATGACCTTGCCGAAGTTGAGCACGCAGATACCCTCGCAGATGCCCATAACAAGGTTCATATCATGCTCAATGAGCATGATTGCGATCTGGAAGGTGTCGCGGATCTTCATGATGTTCTCCATGAGCTCTGCAGTCTCGGACGGGTTCATGCCGGCGGCAGGCTCATCGAGCAGCAGCAGGGACGGGTTGGTGCCGAGCGCACGGACAATCTCAAGTCTGCGCTGCGCGCCGTAAGGCAGGGAACCGGCCTTCGTGTCGGCGAGACCCTCCATGTCGAAGATGCTCAGCAGTTCCATTGCGCGGTCATGCGCGATGCGCTCCTGCTTCCAGTAAGACGGCAGACGCAGTATTCCGCCGAGCATGCCGTAATTTATCGAGTTGTGCATGCCGAGCTTTACGTTGTCCTCAACGCTCAGGTTGGAGAAAAGACGAATGTTCTGGAATGTGCGGGCGATGCCGTGGCGGTTGACCTGCGCGGTTGACATGTTGTGCGTATCATATCCGTCGAGCAGGACTGTTCCGCGTGTCGGCTGATAGACCTTAGTGAGAAGGTTGAATACCGTCGTTTTGCCTGCACCGTTCGGGCCGATAAGACCTGCAATTTCCGTGCGGCCGATTGTGAGATTGAAATCGTCAACTGCGGTCAGACCGCCGAAGTCAATGCCGAGGTGCTTGGCCTCAAGTATAGGGGTTTTGTCCAGATCGCGCTCCGGAATAAATGCATTTGTAGGCAGCGGAACGAGCGGACTTTCGTTTTTAGAATATACCTTAGCCATTTGCTGCTTCTCCTTTCTCACGGTGCGGAATAATGCGGCTGAAGAGAGCCTTGATTTTCGGATCGTTCGTTGTAACCATGACGACTATCAGGACGATTGCGTATACGAGCATGCGGTAATCGTCGAAGCCGCGCAGTGCCTCGGGAAGTATGGTCAGCACGGTTGCCGCAATGACGGAACCCCAGATGTTGCCCAGACCGCCCAGAACAACGAACACGAGCACGAGAATGGAGGTGTTGAAATCAAACTTGGTGGATACGAGGTTTGAGAAGTTCAGACCGTAGAGTGCACCGGCAGCACCGGCGAGTGCAGCGGAGGTGACAAAGGCCATGAGCTTGTATTTCGTGATGTTAATGCCGACGGACTCAGCAGCGATGCGGTTGTCACGCAGTGCCATGATGGCGCGTCCCGAGCGGCTGCGCACGAGGTTGAGCACGATTACAAGCGTAATCATAATAAGAATAAAGCCTGCAGTGAAGCTTGCAATTGTCTGGGTGCCGGTTGCACCCTGCGCACCCTTGATGATGACCTTTCCGGCCTCGCCCAGTGCAAGGTCGTTTGCGCTCTTTGAGCCGGTGGCGTTGAATATTACGTGCAGACCGTTCTCGTCAACGCCTACGATCAGGCAGTTGACAAGCTCCTTGATGATCTCACCTGCAGCGAGTGTGACGATTGCCAGATAGTCACCGCGCAGACGCAGAACCGGCATGCCGACGATGAAGCCAAAGATTGCCGCGAAGAATGCGCCGACGATCATTGCGATTGCGAGGCGGAGTGCAACGGAGGGAATAGCGGACTGGAGACTCATTGCCGCGATTATTCCGGAGAATGCGCCGATGCTCATAAATCCGGCGTGGCCGAGGCTGAGCTCACCGAGAATGCCGACGGTCAGGTTAAGCGAAATCGCCATTACAATGTAGCAGCAGATAGGGACAAGCTGTCCGGTAAGAGAACGGGTCAGCATGCCGTTGCTTTTTAATATGTTCACCACAATGAACACTGCGATGACGCCAATATATGTCGCAAAATCTATTTTGGTTGTTTTTTTCAGCTTTTTCATTTGTGCCACCTCAAACTTTCTCCGGCACGTACTTGCCGAGCAGACCGGCGGGGCGGACAAGCAGAGTGACGATAAGAACAGCGAAAACGATGGAGTTGGAGAGCTGCGTGGAAATATACGCCTTTGCCATGGACTCGATTATACCCAGCAGAATGCCGCCGAGGAAAGCACCGGGGATAGAACCGATGCCGCCGAAAACTGCAGCGGTGAAGGCCTTGATGCCGGGCATTGAGCCGGTTGTCGGCATAAGAGAGGTGTAGGAGGAGCAGAGCAGGACGCCGGCGATTGCGGCGAGTGCGGAGCCGATTGCGAAGGTGACGGAGATGGTGCGGTTGACGTTGATGCCCATGAGCTGTGCTGCGGATTTATCCTCGGAGCAGGCACGCATTGCCTTGCCAAGCTTGCTCTTGGATGTGAACGCGGTCAGCGCCAGCATGATAACAATGCAGGTGACTACGGTCATGAGAGACACATAGGAGATGTTCAGCTTGCCGTCGAAGAGATTGAGTGCGCCGGTGATAACCGGAGTATAAGCCTTAGGGCTTGCACCCCAGATTAAAAGCGCCGTGTTCTGCAGAAAATAGCTTACGCCGATTGCCGTGATAAGAACGGCCAGAGACGGAGCGGAGCGCAGAGGCTTATACGCGAGCCCCTCGATAAGAATGCCGAGTACGGTGCAGACTGCCATTGCGATTAATACTGCAAGCCACGAGGGGAGACCGAGCGTGCTCATCGCCGTCAGGGAGATATAACCGCCTACCATTATAATATCGCCGTGGGCGAAGTTGAGCATCTTTGCAATGCCGTAAACCATCGTATATCCCAGCGCGATAATTGCATACACGCTTCCGAGCGATATGCCGCTGACCAGATAAGAAAGAAATTCCATGCTTTTAACCTCACTGTTTACTCTTGAACAGTCTTTGCACAGACGGGCAGTCAAAACCGCCTGTGCAAAGACTGCCCGCAATCCGGAGAGGCCCTTGACGGGTCTCTCCGGCAGGTAATGTCTTTATGAATTATAATGCTGTGTGAAATATAAGAAACTATCAGGCTGCGGAGACGTATGCGCCGTCCTTGATAACAACTGCGGAAGGCATCTTGCTGACTTCGCCGTTTGAGCTCCAGGTCATGCCGGTACCGGTCAGACCATCGAAGGTGAGGGTCGGGAAGGTTGCAACGAGTGCTTCGCAGATAACGTCAGCGCTCATGTCAGGAGTGCACTCGGAAGCCTCAAGTGCTGCCTTGAGTGCGTAGATGACGTCGTATGCGTCAGCAGCGAACTGGTTGGGGGTCTCGCCGTAACGGGACTCGTACTCAGCAACGAAGCTCTGGGTCTTCTCATCCTCTGCATCTGCGGAGAACGGAGTGAGAACCATAACGCCCTCTGCAAGGCTCAGGTCGAAGTTCTCAAGGGTCAGGATGCCGTCCATGCCGTCAACACCGAAGAAGGTGGGAGCATAGCCCATTGCGTTTGCCTGGGTGAGAATGATGGAAGCGGGCTGGTAGTAGATGGGCAGGAAGACGAGGTCAGCGCCTGCGGACTGTGCGCCGGTGAGCTGTACGGAGAAGTCGGTGTCATTGCCTGCGCTGAAGGTGCCTTCGTAAACGATCTCAAGACCGTCTGCCTCAGCCTCGGTAACAAAGGTGTCGTGGATGCCCTGGGAATATGCGTCGTCATTGCGGTAGATAATTGCGATCTTGCTCTCGGGCATGTTTGCTGCGATGTAGGATGCGGAGCCGGTGCCCTGGTTGGGGTCGGTGAAGCAGAGCTGGTATACGTTGTCCTTGCCGTCGGTGACGTCGGTGGAGGAAGCGGACGGAGTCAGTGCGAAGACGCGGTCCTCATATGCCTTTGCAGCAACAGAGATGGAAGCACCGGTGGTTACGGGGCCGGCCAGAACCTGCATGCCCCAGTCAAGCAGAGTGTTGTATGCGTTAACAGCGGTCTCGCCGTCTGCAACGTCGTCCTCGAACTTCAGCTCAACCTGGTAGCCGTTGATGCCGCCGTTTGCGTTGATCTCGTCAACAGCGATCTCTTCAGCGTTCTTAACAGCCTGACCGTAGATAGCGGCAGAGCCGGTCAGAGGTCCGATGCCGCCGAACTTGAATGTGCTGGCGGTCTCTTCTGCAGTTGCGTCTGCAGTGGTCTCAGCTGCTGTGTCGGTGGTAGCAGCGGTGGATGAGGAGGAGCTGCCGCAGCCGGCCAGCAGGCAGGCACAAACGGCGAGAACCAGAACGAGTGATACGAATTTTTTCATTTTGTTTCTCCTTGGAAAAATCTTTTTATTTATACAAAAAATCGGCCCCGACCAAACAGGTCGGAGCCGATTTGAAGTATACAGAATTCAAATCTTCGGCGCCAATGCCGTGTTCAGTCGTAATGACGTTTGAGCGCTAAGGCAAATTATCAGAGTAATTATTACGCTAAGTATTATTGCGCTAATTATTATAACTGCTACGCTAAGTATGCTAAGTATGCCGAGGACTGCAAGCAGTACGGCAAAAAGAACAACAAAAAAGGACACTGCAGCAACAGTGTCCATAGTAAGCAGGAGGGCGGTATTAGTGTTTGCGTTAGCAGAGGTGAAAGAGGACGCGCAAGCAGACTCATTGCAGCGAGTGCATGAGCCGGTAGTATTGAAGCTGTTGCAAGAGAACATTTTCATGGTCGCGTCTCCTTCCGTTTCGATGGCGCAAATTTAGCACGCTTGACCGCACTTGTCAATACGCTGCATTTTATTTCCCTGTTTTGTATACGAATCCGTCAAAAAACCGCCGCAAATTTCGTGAGGTTACACAAAAAATACGGCGGGTATTTATAAATTATAAATAAACGGAGCTCAGATAATGTTTTTGACGAACTTGATCACTTCGCGGGGCGATTTTTGCGGCTGCTGTGTCCGCGGCCCCTTCTTCTTGCCTGCGTGGACTTGGATTTATAAAAATCCTGCATCTCATCGGTCGCCTTATAAATAAGCTTGTTTGCTGTCCAGGTTTTAGTCTCTGCGTTCTTGCGGAATTTTGCGCGCACGAGAAATGCACCGTCGTTTTCGCAATTATAGAGATTCATATAGCGCTGGTCGCCCTGGTTTACCCATCGCGTGTCGCTCGTCATGCCGCCGCAAATCGGGCACTCAAGCTGTGTCAGCCGCTTATCGGCAAATGCCGCGGCCTTGCTTTCAAAGCCCTCAAAGCTCTCGTGCACAAGCGGCTCGTCACCGCTTCTGTCAACTGGCGGCTTGTAATTCGGCATGCGGGATGCGAGAATGCGCCCGGCTTCGGGGTAAAGACGCAGCCCCTCTTCCATGTCAAGCTTTGTGCTGACAAGTGCCGTATTATATGCGTCGCCCAATGCATCGTGCGCGACACGCGTCTGTTCAATCTCAAAATGCTCCATCGCGCTTGCGAGGGATTTCTGATTCTTGTCACCGCCGGTCTGCAAATTATATATAAGCTGCAGATTGATCCAACCGCTTATCCAGTCCCAGTCGAGATCATGTATAATAATATTCTGCTCAAGAATACCCTGATCGTCGCAGCCCCATGTGATAAACGTAACATCGTCTCCGCAGAACTCGCGCAGCTCTTCAAGTGCATCGGAAAACGCAATTCCGTGTGCAAGGCGTTCCTTGTCAAAACCGGTTATCTTCTTTACTTTGTAATGCATCCGTTTGAAATATACGGGCTTTACGTCAATAGTAAGCTCCTCAGCGGGCTGCATATTTTCATCTAATTTTACCGCGCCGATTTCAATTATCTCCCCGCGCAGATGTATGGGGAGCTTGTTGAAAACGGAGGATTTGGAACTCATTGCCTGATTCCATTCCAGATCCACCACTACGTAACTCATATAAGCTCTGTTCCTTTTCCTGTTCAGTAGAAATTTTCTCAAATTTTATTATAACACGCCAAATGCATAATTGCACGAATTTTTTTGCCAAAACAGCTTTGCACAAACTTAACGCGAAATTTCTCAATCTTTACGCTCTCTTATCACGTTGACTATTGACAGATCACACGTTATTATCGCAATTTTGCACAAAAAAGGCTTGAATAAGAAAAATTATGTGGTAGAATTCATATATTATCCTGTGGGGGAATGTTGCATAATGTATAATTTCACAATAAATGATGCTCTCAATGCCTGCGGCGGCAAGCTCTGCGGTACGGCTGATTTGAATACGCCGCTCGGCAGCGTTGTTATAGACAGCCGCGCTGTCCGGCCGGGCGATCTTTTTGTCGCATACAAGGGCGAAAAGGCAGACGGGCATGATTATATAAAGACCGCGCTTGATAACGGCGCTGCCTGCTGCCTTGCACAGCGCGTCCCGGATGGGGAAACGCGCGGAATAATAGTGACGGCTGACGTTCAGGCGGCACTTGAAGCCATAACCGCCGCAATGCGCAGTAATGTAAATATCCCGGTCGTCGGAATAACCGGCAGTGTTGGTAAGACGACGACAAAAGAAATGGTCTGGGCGGTTCTCTCACAGAGATTGAACGTGCTTAAAACTGACGGCAATCTGAATAATCAGATTGGCGTCCCTATGACACTCTCACGCATCACGCCGCAGCATGAGGCAGCTGTCGTGGAGATGGGCATATCCGGCTTCGGTGAGATGAGCGTGCTTGCTTCAATGGCAAGACCGACAGTGGCGATTTTTACCGTGATAGGGCATGCACATCTTGAGTTTCTGCATGATCTTGACGGCGTTTTTCAGGCAAAAACCGAGATGATTAACTTTATGCCTGACGACGGCACGGTGATAATAAACGGCGATGATGCAAAGCTCCGTCAGCTCAAATGCCGTCAGAAAATAATAAGCTGCGGTTTTGGCGAGAACTGCGATGTGCGCGCGGAGAATGTGCGCTATGACGGTGAGTCCGGCTCTGCCTGTGATATTATCTACGGTGCGCGCAGGCTGCATGCCGAGATCCCGGCCTATGGTCAGCATATGATCTATGCGGCACTTGAGGGCGCCGCCGCAGGCTTTGCCCTGGGCTTGAGCGATGAGGAGATCGCCGCCGGAATTGCGCAGTATCATACCGTGGGCCGCCGCGGCGTCGTGACGGAGACCGGCAGCATTACGCTGGTCGATGACTGCTATAACGCAAACCCCGACTCCATGCGCTGTGCGATAGACTCACTTGTAAAGCTTCCGGGGCGCCATGTGTGCGTTCTCTCCGATATGCGTGAGATGGGCGAGGAATCCCCGGAGATGCACAGAGATCTCGGCCTCTATGCGATGGAAAAGGGCATAGATTTTGCATTGACCTACGGAGCGATGTCGAGCTATATTGCACAGGCTATGGGCGAGAAGGCCATGCACTTTGAAACGCGTGAGGATTTAATGGCGGCACTGCCGGAATATATAAAAAAGGGCGACAACGTGCTTGTAAAAGCATCCTTCGGAATGCATCTCGAACCGGTTGCCGAGATGCTGAAAACGCTTGAATTATAAATAATAATTAATAATGCAGCTTAAAGAAACAGGAGGCAAGCATGACAGACAAAAAACCGATTCTTCTTATGGACCTCGACAATACCCTGCTTGATTTCGATCAGCAGGAGGAGCCCGCAATCTCAAAAATGCTGCTTGAGCGCGGCATTGAGCCGACTGCAGAGAAGCTGCGTATTTTCCGTGAGATAAATGTCCGCCACTGGGAAATGCTCGAAACCGGGGAGCTTACCCGCGCCCAGGTGCTTGTGGGGCGTTTTCGCGTGTTTTTTGACCGACTCGGTTATGATCTCGATGCTCAAAGTGCGGAGGGCAGCTACGCAGGCCATCTTTGCGAGGGGCATTATTTCGTGCCGGGTGCACAGGAACTGCTTGATGCGCTTTACGGGCATTACGACATGTACATAATCTCCAACGGAAACTCAAAGGTGCAGGCGGCGCGGCTTGCAAGCTCCGGAATATCAAAATATTTCAACGATATATTTATCTCCGAGGACATGGG
Organism: bacterium; assembly: GCA_963590455.1. Classification (GTDB taxonomy): domain Bacteria; phylum Bacillota; class Clostridia; order Oscillospirales; family Oscillospiraceae; genus Limivicinus. The sequence goes on from CAVAPH010000039.1 coordinate 10,293, forward strand.
CCATAATAAGCCCAGCCGTGAATATTTTAATCTCTGCTTTGAAAAAATACCGGATTTTCAGCCGGAAAATGCACTGATAATAGGTGACAGCCTTACGTCGGATATCCGCGGCGGAATAAATACGGGAATCAGAACGTGCTGGTTCAATCCCAAGCATCAGCCTGCGAGAGAGGATATTCCGTCTGATTTTACCGTGTACAGCCTCGACGAAATACCCGCCCTGCTCGCCCGTATTTTCGGCGGCGAAAGAAGGCAGAATGAATGATGGATAGCTTTTTAGATCCACTGAGAGAATTTAATTTTTATACAATGATGCTGAGAGTGCTGCTCGCTATGCTTATGGGCGGCATCGTCGGCTTTGAGCGGGAAAAGAAACGCCGTCCCGCCGGTTTCCGCACGTATATGCTTGTCGCACTCGGTGCCGCAATGACAATAATGCTCAGCCAGTATTTAAACTACATGCTCAACAACGTCTGGTATGAGACTGCCGCACGTGTCGGTATAAAGACGGATGTCTCGCGCTTCGGTGCGCAGGTTGTCAACGGTGTCGGCTTCCTCGGTGCTGGTACCATTATCGTTACCGGCAGGCAGGAGGTCAAGGGCCTCACTACGGCTGCGGGATTATGGGCGTCAGCCTGCATGGGGCTTGCAATCGGCGCGGGCTTTTACGAGTGCGTGATAGTCGGCATGGCCCTGATAGTGCTTTCCATGAAGATTTTGCCTGCGGTTGAAAATCTCATGCTTGCCTACTCACGCAACATGACCGTGTATGTCGAGATGGACTCTTTTGAGAATCTCGGCAATATTGTCAATTATATAAAATCAAGCGGCGTAACGATTTATGATGTCGAGGTCGAGAAAAACAAGAGTGAGCATCTCGCAAATTTCAGCATCCTCTGTTCAATGCACCTGCCGCGCAGAGAAGAGCATGCAGAGCTGCTTGCGGCATTGTCCACGCTTGACGGCGTGGTAGCCGTTGACGAAGTATGAGAGGAGGGAAGATAAATGCTGTCATGTTTTGATTTCGTGCGCGAAATGAACTTCTTTGCTGTGACCGTGCGGCTTGTACTTGCAGTCATATGCGGCGGATTTATCGGAATTGAGCGCGAGTATAAGCGCCGCCCCGCCGGTTTTCGCACGCATATTCTCATTTGCCTCGGGGCCGCGATAACCACACTTACAAGCCAATATCTCTACCTCACGCTTGAGCTTTATACGGACATTGCCCGTCTCGGCGCACAGGTCATCGCCGGTGTCGGCTTCATCGGTGCGGGTACTATCATTGTCACGAACCGTCAGCGCGTAAAAGGCCTCACGACAGCGGCCGGACTTTGGACAAGCGCAATAATCGGTCTTGTCTGCGGCGCGGGATATGTGGAATGCGCACTTTTCGCAACCTTCATGGTGCTCGTGGCGGAGCTGCTGCTTGTAAAAATAGAATACCGCTTTGCCCGCAAGCTCAATGATATTAATCTCTACATCGAGTATTATAAGGCGGAAACCATTGAGACCATTATCCGCATCGTCCGTGAAAAGCGCCTTAAAATGAGCGGCCTTGAAATAAGCCGCATAACCGATGAGGAAGGCAAACACCGCTACAGCGCCGTGGTTACCATAGCAGTAAACCGCGCAATCCTCGAAGGTGAGATAGTAAAATCCCTCCAAGAGCTTGACAACATAATCTCCGTCGAAGAGCTGTGAGAGAGATAGAGTGAGAAAAAACGCATAGATGATTGTGTCATGATTAGAGAAGCCAAGTCGTGCAAAATTAAAATTTCTGAACGGCGAGGCATTTAGAATCTCATACAGGTATTAAAAAGGCATGGTTTGCAGTATTATTGCTGACCGTGCTTTTTATATTTAACCATCACAGATGTGCACATAAAACGACCGATGATCATACGGACAATATATTAATTTTATACAATTTTATCTTCAAATATTGTTGATGGTTTAACAAACATGTGCTATACTGATTACAGTTCACAGTTCAAATCGGAGGCGTTGAAAAACGCAAAATTTAATCAGGAGGAGTACAATGTCAGAAACAAAAAGGTTTTGCCCACGCTATGACGTTATAGTTGTAGGCGCGGGAATGGCCGGTCTGACTGCCGCGGCACGTGTTGCCAAGGCGGGCAAAAAAGTTTTGCTTCTTGAAAAGCACAATATGACCGGCGGTTATGCTACCAGCTTTGTAAGAGGCCGCTATGAATTCGAGGTCAGTCTGCATGAAGCCTGCGAATTCGGCGACGGTAAAGACGGTACCGGCTATGGCCCCTGCCGCAAGATGTTCGATGATCTCGGGATCAAGATGGATTGGGTGAAAGTTCCTGACGCGTACAGGGTAATACTCACCGACAAGAACATCGATTTTACAATGCCGTTCGGTATTGAAAACGCAGTCAATGCAATCGAAAAGTTGGAAAAGGGGAACGGAAAGAAAGTCCGCAACTATTTCAAGCTCTTTGAGGAAATCAATGATGCCCTTGAATATATTGCCTCTTGCGGCGCGGCAGGTCCGGAACCGAAAATAATGGCGACGAAGTATTCTTCGTTCCTTCGCACTGCGGCGTATGAAACCTCTGAGGTTAACAAGTCTTTCAAATTTGGACCGAAGACGAATGAGGTGCTCAGCGCATATTACGGATACATCAGCCGTCATCTCAGTGAGGCCAGCTTTACCGTTTGGGCGCAGATGATATATGTCTATCTGCGTGACGGCGCACATATCCCGGCCAAAACATCACACCAAATTGCCAATGAGCTTGAGAAGGCGTTCCGCCGTTTCGGCGGACAGCTGGAGACAAATGTTAAAGTAGCCGAATATCTGCTTGAAAACGGCCGTTGCGTCGGTGTGAAGACTGAGGATGGCACGGAAATTCGCGCGGACTTCGTGATCTCCAACGGCAACCCGACTAAGGCCCTTGCCGGAATGATGGACAGAGCACAGGTTCCGGAACAGGCATTAAAGCTCGCTAAGGCGAGAAAGCTCCTGGCATCACCCTTTGTTGTTTATCTTGGACTTGATGCGCTGCCGCAGGATATGGGAATAGAAAGCTACGAATATTTTGTCGGTGAGAACATGGATACCGAGAGAATATACAATACAACCAACAATTGGGTCACTCACCACAGAGTTTCGGCAACCTGCCCGGATGTCGCTATTCCCGGATATTCCGGTCCGGATCGCTGCCAGATTAATCTTACAAGCATGTACAGCCCGGAGGCACTCAGCAGTGACAAGCTTACGAAGTACAACTATCTCCCGGAAAATGAGCGCTTTGCCAACTGCATGATAGATACGTTTGAAGAAATCAGCGGTGCTCGCATCCGTGACCACATCGAGGAGATCGCTTTTGCAACTCCTGCAACTCTCAACCGGTACGCAGAGGCGTTCAGAGGAGATATTTACGGCTACGCGTGCACGGCAATAGACAGTGCCGTAACGCGAACTTTGGCACAGGAACGGGATCGTTTTATCCCCGGAATTGACTTCGTTGGCAGTGCCGGCTTCCGTGCGCACGGCTATTCCAGTGTCATAACCGACGGATATCAGGTCGCGGGAGTAGTCCTTTCAAAGCTGGGAGGTGCAAATAATGGCTAAAAAAGCGAAAGTATCCGTACGTGGGTATTTCAAAGACCTAATGGGCTGGTTTGGCCTGATGAAAGCGCGTCAGGCGTGGATTGATGCGGCTGATACTGACATAGACCTGACCGATTATGCGGCCGAGCTGTCACGTGAGCTGCACCCGGGCCTTGTAAAGGCGACTATTGTTGATATAAAAGACGAGACTCCAAGCAGCCGGACATTCACCATGAGTGCCTGCGAGGGATATAAGCTCCCGTTTTTCTATGCAGGACAGCATATGAGCGTGAAGTTCTGCATCAACGGCAAGTGGACGACGCGCCCGTTCTCAATCTCATCTGCACCGTTAGAGGCGGATAAAAACAACCGTATACAGATAACACTTCGTCGTAAGCCCGGCGGGTATGTGAGCACTTGGGTGTGGGATAACTGGAAGGTCGGCAGCAAAGTCGTGTTTGACGGTGCTTTCGGAGAAGGTTATTACAATTCAATACGAGATTCTGCGCATGTTGTCGGAATCGCCGGCGGCTCCGGTATTACGGCGTTTCGCTCAATAGCTCTCGATATGGCCGATTCACATCGCCCGAGTAAATTTACCATACTTTATGGCTCGAGAAATCAAAATGATATCATATTCTATGATGAGTTGAAACGCATTGCCGATGAATCCGGAGGAGCGATAGAGCTGTACTGCATCCTCTCAGAGCCTTCTGACGGCTGGGAAGGAGAGACCGGATTTATAAGCGCTGATATTATAAAGCGGCTTGTGCCGGACTGGGACAAGGTCAGTTATTATGTGAGCGGGCCTCAGGCAATGTATGACTATCTCGACAAAGAGTTTGCCGCTATGGGAATACGCAGCAAGTATATCCGCAAAGAAGAATACGGAGAGACTGACGATATTACTGAATCCTCTGACTATCCGAAAGGACATGAAAATGACAGCTTCAAGATCAAGGTTCTCTTCGGCAACGATGAGCAGGTAATCGACGCAAAAGCAACGGACACAATCGCTGTATCGCTTGAGAAAGCCGGAGTTGCTGTTGATACGCACTGCCGCAGCGGTGCTTGCGGATTCTGCCGCAGCTTGCTTATGGAGGGCGATGTATGGCAGCGCCCGCAGTCAAACGGAGTGCGAGCCGCGGATAAGGACGACGGCTATTTCCACCCGTGCTCTGCGTATCCGATGAGTGACATAACCATAAAGGTTTGTTCACGCCTCGTATGAGGTATAAAAACTAAAGTCAAAGTTTGGCAATAAAGTTTGGCAATAGATTAAATTAAAAAGTATAATCCAGCCCAACCCCTTTGCGGCAAGAAACATCTCTGCCGCAAAGGGGCTTTTTTAATAGTTATTTTCCACATCAGGCCTGCAAAAAATAAGCTGTTGTGGTCATTGTGTTTTACGTTA
>CAVAPH010000040.1:0-15249 GCA_963590455.1 bacterium
TTTTCTCAATCGCTTTCCATTATGCTGTCAAAGCCGTTGCCGAAGACGTTGTTTGCGTCGGTGACAACGAGGAAGGTTTTTGGGTCTATCTGACGGACGAGGCGCTTGACTTCAACGATCTGGTGGCGCTTTATGACACACATCAGAACGTTTCGGCCTTCGTGAGTATATGCGCCCTCTGCATGCAGAAGGGTAGCACCGCGGTGCAGTACACCGTTGGTTATCTCTTCGGTTATTTCATCGTTTGAATCGCTGATGATATATACAATGCAGGAGTTGTCCATGCCGTATACCACAAGGTCAACTGCGCGGCCGATGGCGAACATACAGATAAGAGAATACAATGCGCTCTCTGCAATGTGGAATGTAATTGCATAGCCGATGACTATAAGCCCGTCCACGATCAGCATGAGCGTGCCGATATTCACATACGGAAATTTGCGGCGCAGCAGTCGTGCAATGATATCTATACCGCCGGTTGTCGCCCCCACAAGGAACACAAGACCTACCCCGATACCGACTATCATTCCGCCGATTATGGCTGCAAGCATTGCATCATGCGTCACGACAACATCAAACGTTGCGGCAAGGTCAATAAAGGCGGAGAAAGAGAGCATTCCCACAAGAGAGCCGATTATAAATTCCAGACCAAACTTTTTCCACGCGATTAAAAACAGCGGAACGTTTATCAATATGCTGAGCAGACCTACCGGAAGACCGCAGATCAGATTTATTATCTGTGCAATACCGGTGGTGCCGCCGGGCGTCATGGCGTTGGGTGCCAGGAAAAATTGAAAACCCACTGCTGCAATTGCAGTACCGAGCAGTATTATAGCGTATTTTACTGCATATGACTTAAAGTCTTTCCCGTTGACAAATTTTTTTATAGAATCCACGGCACTTTTCTCCTTTTATTATAACATTATAACAATTAATGTTAATTATTAATTATAATTTGGGGTAGCACTGCATATAATATATAATATCATGATTGCGCGGTGTTGCCTTGAATTACAGCAGCGAAAGCTGTTTTTCCTCTTTATCCTCTGTCTTAAGCAGTGCACCTGCCGCCGGGATGCTGCGGACACGATAGCGCTGTACATTGCCGATGCCGGTTGTGCTTAATTTCTCCGCGCGAAGCATGGTTTTACGCGCCTTGAGCGTCATGACGCCGACGCCCTGTGTTGTGCGGCTGGTCTTTGGCTGCATGAGAGACGTGTTGAATACAAGCACCCTGTCATCGCTTGAATAGCAGGCTATATCAGTCTCCTCATCAAGAACGATAACGGAAACGAGCGGGCTCTTGTCAGAATAGGCGTTAATAAGCTTGCGACGATTGGTCTTAGTCTCATATGCGCTCATTGAGACGCGCGCGATCTTACCGTTTTCAAATGCGAAAAGAATATCCGCACGGTAGTCGCCCGGATCAATCATGGTAATTACGCTCTCACCCTCGTCCATTTCAAGCTTAGTCGGCAGATATACGCCGAGCACGGACGCCTTGCAGTCATCGAAGTCCGCAACGCGCACTTTATAGATTTGCTGCCTGTCCGTAAGTATAAGCAGCTCGCGTCTGTTCGACGACTCAAAGGAGACGTTCAGGTCGTCGCCTTCTTTATATTTCTGCTCACTGCTCATGCGCAGAGACTGACTGGTTATCTTCTTGAAATATCCTTCGCGGGAAAGGAAGAGCGTGACAGGATAATCCTCAACCTGCTGCTCTTCTGTGTATTCCTCCACCTCATCGGCGTATACAATGCCGGTTTTGCGCGGTGTAGGATATTTTTTGTTTATATCCGTGAGCTCGCTGATGATAATATTGCGGATTTTCCGTTTATTATTGAGCGTGCTCTCCAGCTCTGCAATCTCGTTTTCAAGATTCTCTGTCTCGGCGGTGCGCTTGAGAATATACTCGCGGTTGATGTTGCGCAGCTTGATTTCTGCAACGTATTCTGCCTGTATTTTGTCTATACCGAAGCCCATCATGAGATTCGGCACAACGTCCGCCTCGAGCTCTGTCTCGCGGATTATCTCTATTGCGCGGTCTATGTCCAGCAGGATTTTTTCAAGTCCCTTGAGAAGATGCAGCTTTTCCTGCTTTTTGTTGAGATCAAAAAATACTCTTCGGCGTATACACTCGGCACGCCATGCCGTCCACTCGTCGAGTATCTCTTTTACGCCCATTACGCGCGGATTTCCGGCAACGAGAATATTAAAATTGCACGGGAAGCTGTCCTGCAGAGTTGTAAGCTTGAAGAGCTTCTGCATAAGCTTGTCCGGATCTGTGCCGCGCTTGAGATCAATGGCAAGGCGAAGACCGCTCAGGTCTGTCTCATCGCGCATGTCGTTTATCTCACGGATCTTGCCCGCTTTTATCAGCTCTGCGACTTTGTCGATTATTGCCTCGGAGGTTGTCGTGTACGGGATTTCGTATATTTCTATTATGTTCTCTTTTTGGATATAGCGCCACTTCGCACGTACGCGGAAGCTGCCGCGGCCGGTGCGGTAGATTTCCTCCATCTCGCGCCGGTCATAAATAATCTCGCCGCCTGTCGGAAAATCGGGCGCAGGCAAGGTTGACATGATGTCATGCTCCGGATCGCGTATATAATCAATGGCTGTGGTGCAGACCTCATTGAGGTTGAAGCCGCAAATCTGGCTCGCCATGCCGACTGCGATACCGGAGTTGGCGGAAACCAGAACGTTCGGAAAGGCCGTTGGCAGGAGTGTGGGCTCCTTCACGCTGCCGTCGTAGTTATCAACAAAGTCAACGTTGTCTTTATCTATATCACGGAAGACCTCTGCGCAGATGGCAGAGAGCTTTGCCTCGGTATAACGCGAGGCGGCGTATGACATATCGCGTGAGTATACCTTGCCGAAGTTGCCCTTGGAGTCGACGAACGGCGTCAGCAGCGCCTCATACCCTGCGGAAAGACGCACCATTGTCTCATATATGGCGGCGTCACCGTGCGGATTGAGCCGCATGGTCTGGCCGACGATGTTTGCACTTTTTGTGCGCGCGCCTGTCAGCAGCCCCATTTTGAACATGGTGTACAACAGCTTTCTGTGTGAAGGCTTGAAGCCGTCTATCTCGGGGATTGCACGGGAAACTATAACGCTCATTGCGTAGGGCATATAGTTCGTTTCAAGCGTCTCTGTGATTGGCTGCTCGAGTACCTCTGCGCGCAGGCCGACAACATTGGGATTATCGTATTTTTTCTTTTCTTCCTGTTTCTTCTTTGCCATAATGCCCCGCTCTTATCAGATTACGTTCTTTTTAGATTTCTTGCCCGTATAGAGATTGCGCCGGCAGCTCGGGCAGGTTGTCACCTTCAGCACGCCGAAAAAGATGCGCTTTCCGCAGTGCGGGCAGCGGCAAAATTTTGCGATAACGTATACCACCGCAACAAATATCACTATGGACAAAACCAGGAAAGCATAGCTCAGCCGATTTCCCATCTGCTCGCACACCACGCCCATCACGCAGCTGATAATGGCTGCAACCATGAGCTTTTTTACAAGATCCTTGCCCTGGGAGAATGTATTCTCATAAACTTTTTTCATTGCGTTTCCTCCGTTATCACGAAATATCCGCCAAGTCGAGGTATTTATAACCGTACTCGGCAATATGATTCTTTCTGCCGTCGAGATTATCACCAAGCAGCAAATCAAAGACCTCGGACATATGCTCCGCATCCTCCGGCATGACTTTTATGAGACGGCGTGTCTCGGGATTCATGGTCGTCATCCACATCATATCCGGATCGTTTTCACCAAGACCCTTGCTGCGGTTGATGCTCGCCTTTGCGCCGTTGAGCGACTCAACTATCTCTGCCTTCTCACGGTCGGAATAGGCGAAATACGTTTTGCCTTTGCATTCTATCTCATAAAGCGGCGATTCGGCGATGTACACGTAACCCTCGCGTATCAGCGTCGGTACGAGGCGGTAGAGCATTGTAAGTATAAGCGTTCTTATCTGGAAGCCGTCAACATCGGCATCCGTGCAGATTATGACTTTGTTCCAGCGGAGATTTGCAAGGTCAAAGTTTGCCAGATCCTTTACGTGCTTGTCTTTTACCTCAACGCCGCATCCGAGGACCTTGAGCAGGTCTGTTATGACGTCGCTTTTGAATATACGCACGTAATCTGCCTTGAGGCAGTTGAGTATCTTCCCTCGAACAGGCATTATTCCCTGAAACTCACCGTCGCGTGAGAGCTTGCAGGCGCCGAGTGCGGAGTCACCCTCCACTATGTAAATCTCGCGGCGCTCCGGATCACGGCTGCGGCAGTCGACAAACTTCTGGACGCGGTTGGATATATCTATGCTGCCGGAGAGCTTTTTCTTCATGCCCTGACGCGCACGCTCGGCTGTCTCACGGCTGCGCTTGTTGACAAGCACCTGCTCTGCAATTCTGTCAGCCTCGGGCTTGTTCTCAATAAAATATACTTCGAGCTGCGATTTGAAAAACTCCGTCATCGCAGTCTGAATAAATTTGTTATTGATCGCCTTTTTCGTCTGATTTTCGTAAGATGTCTGCGTGGAAAAACAGTTGGTGACAAGTATCAGGCAATCCTGCACATCCTGAAATTTTATGGGTGTCTCGTTCTTTTGATACTTGCCGAGCTGCTTAATATACGCATCTATCGCAGATGTGAAGGCGCTCTTTGCGGCCTTGTCGGGCGCACCGCCGTTTTCAAGCCAGGAGGAGTTGTGATAGTATTCTATCGCCTGAACCTTGTTTGAAAAGCAGAACGCCGCAGAGAGCTTAACTTTATATTCCGGCTTGTCCTCTCTGTCACGGCCGCGCCTCTCGGCAGAAATAAACTCAGGTGCCGTGAGCGCGCCTTCTCCGGCAAGCTCCGTGACATAATCCATGATGCCGTTTGCGTAGCAATAGTCACGCGTCTCAAAGCCGCCGTCTTTTTCAATCTTTAATCTGAAAGTTACGCCGGCGTTGACGACTGCCTGTCTGTGCAGCACATCATCGAAGTACTCCTCCGGGATGTTTATGTCCGTAAAAACATCGTTATCCGGTCTCCATCGGATAGTAGTACCGGTCTTCTTGCGGTCTGCCGGCTCAACGGTCATCTTCTGGCCCTTTTTCCCGCAGGGTTTGCCGCTTTTAAAGTGGAGAGAGTATTTATTCCCGTCGCGCCAGACGGTGACGTCCATGTATTCAGATGCATATTGCGTTGCGCAGGAGCCGAGACCGTTTAAGCCGAGAGAGTACTCATAATCGCCGCCGTCAGCGTTCTTGTACTTGCCGCCGGCGTAGAGTTCACAGAATACAAGCTCCCAGTTGTAGCGCTTCTCGTTCGGGTTCCAATCCATCGGGCAGCCGCGGCCGAAGTCTGCAACCTCAATGGATTTATCTTTAAAATAAGTGAGGGTGATAAGATCGCCGTGTCCCTCGCGTGCTTCATCTATGGAGTTTGAGAGTATTTCAAATACAGCGTGCTCGCAGCCATCAAGCCCGTCAGAGCCGAAGATTACGCCGGGGCGTTTCCTGACTCTGTCAGCTCCTTTTAGCTGCGATATGCTGTCGTTGCCGTATTGCGTGCTGTTTGATGCCATAAATGTCCATCCTCTGGATTACATATTTTTTCATTATATATTATACCACATATTGTGAACTTTTCAAGCATACACTGCCACGCAGAGAATACAGCTTGACAATTTGAAAGTTTAATAGAATAATATAGCTATACATATCACATCGCAACGCAGTGCCATTTGCTGCAAACAGCTGTGATTTTATAAAAACATATACCAACGCGTTCTGCACGAGCAGAGCGGAAAGGAAACTTAATGGATCTGTCTGCAATACTTGAGCTCGCCGTAATCATCGTCGGAGTATATCTTTTCCTGAAGCTGTTGTCCGCACCATTGAAGCTTGCAATCAAGCTGCTACTGCACGCAGGTCTTGGCTTCCTGCTGCTGATTGTGGAAGAAATAATCGGCGGCTTCTTCAACTTTTCCCTTGGCATAACCTTCCTGAACTGCCTGATAGCCGGCATCCTCGGCATCCCCGGTGTAATAATACTGGTGCTGCTCAAGATATTTATGTGAAGCCGCATAAATTATAACTTCTTAACGGCAGGACGGAGCTTTGGCCTTGGCATATTGACAGTAGCAATTTTATAATATAAAAACAAACCAGAGAGAAAAATGACCGTAATTGCGAGTTTTTCTCTCTGGTTTTTTGTTTCATATGCAAAAAAGGACAGAGCAATATTACCAAAAAACAGCTCGTTGTTAAATTTTGCGCAGATTAATGATTGTTAAACTTTAGATTTTGTCGGCTGCGATTACATTAAAATCAGAGGCAAAGCACATATGTAAAAATGAAATAATGTTAAAATATTATCGTTCCATAACGAAGCAATACTGGTGATACTGATTCGAAGTGACGGGAAAGCTTCGAAGAAAAGTAAAAAAACTTGTATCAAGAAAGGAATCAAAAAATGTTTGAGAATCAATTCAACGGTAAGGTAGTCGTAGTTACCGGCGGTAGCCGCGGCATTGGCTTTGCTGCAGTTAAGGGCTTCCTGGCAGCAGGCGCAAAGGTTTATTTCCTCAGCCACTATGAAGAGACCGGTGCAAAGGCTCTGGCAGCACTCAAGGAGATCAACCCTGACTACGAAGTTATGACCAAGGCAATCGACCTGTGCGACTTCAAGGCAGTTCAGGATCTGTACAAGGAGATTGAGGCAAAGTGGGGCCGTCTGGACGTGCTCGTCAACAATGCCGGTACTGACTCCAGCACTTGGCTGACCAAGCTCAAACAGTCTGAGTGGGATGCCGTCTGCGATCTGAACATGAAGGGACCCTACACCATGAGCAAGTATGCTATCCCTTACCTCGTCAAGACCAAGGGCTGCATTATCAATACCGCTTCCGTCGCCGGCGTATACGGCACTCCGACCGGCCTGCCCTATCCCGCATCCAAGGCTGCTCTTATTGCAATGACCAAGTCCATAGCTTACTCTTTCGCTGACAAGGGTGTCCGCGTCAATGCAGTCGCACCCGGCGTTGTTGCAACTGACCTCGTTGCAAATCTGCCTCAGTTTGCAAAGGACTCCATCGGCGACACTATTCCTCTCAAGCGCTTCGGCCAGCCCGAGGATATTGCAAATGCAATGATGTTCCTTGCTTCCGATGCTGCATCCTACATCACCGGCGTATGCCTGCAGGTAGACGGCGGCTACCGTCCCAACAACCTGCCCAAGTAATTTGCGGATTTTATCAGGCCAAGCATGACCTCAGCGTATTCCGATAAAGAATAATTTGTAGGAGCATGTCAGAAATGGAGAGCACAACGCATCTCAATATATTCAATAAAGGTACTGAGAGCTTTTTTACTCCGGGCCGCCAGCTTGCAAATATTGCAGCAGTGAAACCGGACGCTCCGGCGCTTATATACATCTCCCCTGAAAACAAGGAAAGTGTGATGACATGGCGTGAGCTTGAAACACTTTCCAACCGTATCGCCTGGTATCTTATCGGGCAGGGGATAGGACCGGGGAAAAGCGTTCTCGTTGCGCTCTCCAACATTCCTACACACATTGCCCTGGCTTTCGGCATCTGGAAGTCAGGAGCATGCTATGTCCCGGTTTCCAATCGTTCGCCGCAGCGCAACATGGCGGAGATCTGCGAATGTGTAGACCCTGCACTTGTTGTGACGAACAGAAAACGTCCGGCGGGCTATCAGTCTCTGAGCACTACGGAGCTGAGAGAGCTTTGCAGCGAACTCTCCGATGAGATGCCGCCAGATATACTTGCTGTGCCTAACCTCGCGAACTGCTCCGGCGGTACAACAGGAAAGACTAAGGTAATACAGCAGGATATGCCGGCAGGGGAGAGCGATGAGGGACTGAGGACATGGTTCACGGTTTCCGGCATGAGCTTTGAAATGAGACAGCTTCTTGCAGGCCCTCTTTTCCACGGCGCTCCGCATTCTGCCGCGTTTAACGGCTTGTATTGCGGCAACACGCTTGTAATGCCGGCAAATCTTGATGCCGAGACGATAGTCAACAGCATTAAGAAATACAAGATAGAATATGTGCAGATGGTTCCTACTCTTATGCAGCGTATCATAAAGATGCCGGGCTTTTCCGCATCTGATCTGGACAGCATCAAGGTGCTCTGCCACACAGGCGGTGTGTGCTCTGCTGATCTCAAGCGCGAATGGCTTGAGGTACTCGGCCCTGAACGTCTTTATGAGATATACTCAATGACTGAGTGCATTGGTATGACGCATATCCGCGGCGACGAGTGGCTGACGCATCCAGGAAGTGTCGGGAAGATACTCTGCGGCAGAATATCTATTCGCGATGATGACGGCAATGAGCTGCCGTCAGGCGAAATCGGCAATATATATATGTCCTGGGGTGAGAACAGCCCGAAGGTCGAATATAAAAATATTGCTGCAATCGAATGTGACGCGAACGGATACAAAAGTGTCGGCGACATGGGCTATGTAGATGATGAGGGTTACCTCTACTTTGCGGACAGACGCAGCGACATGATTGTCACAGGCGGCGAAAACGTGTTCGCTGCCGAGGTTGAGACGGTACTGAAAAAGCACCCGAAGATCCTGGACGCAGTCGTTGTAGGTCTCCCCGACAAGGAGTGGGGTCACCGTATCCATGCCATAGTCGAGACGAGCGGCGAGGTCGGCGAGAAAGAACTCGTAAAATTTGCACTGAACTATCTTCCACCGTACAAAATTCCCAAATCCATAGAATTTATTGACCACATTCCGCACAACGAAAGCGGAAAGGTCGTACGCAGTCAGCTCATAGAGGATAGCCTGAAAAAAGGCTACTGAGTTGTCAGCGCGAAATAACCGAAAGTATTGAAAAAATATATGTATCAAGACTTAGGAGAAAAATAATGGAGAACAAAAATTATATGAAGGGCTTTGTGCCGTACGCCATCGCGGCTGCGGTCCTCAGTCTCTGCGGCGGCTTTACGGCCTCCGTTCCCACTGCAATTGCTACTGCATGGAATGCAGATGCATCCCTTACCTTTATCACACTGGCATACTCCTTGGCTGCTGCAGCAATGGCTCCTATTATGGGCAAGCTCGGCGGCGCAATCGGACGCAGAAAGGTTCTGCTCGTTTCCATGGGCCTTTACACTATCGGCCAGCTGCTTATAGCTATCTGCCCTGAGAACGTTCCTCTTCTGCTTGTCTTCCGCTTCATGGTCGGTATCGGCGCTGCCGGTATTGCTCCTGTTGTCATGGCTTACATCATGATGGAGTTCCCGCCTGAGAAGATGGGCCAGGGCTTCACCATTTACATGGCTCTTGCATGCGGCATGGTTATCTTTGGACCGACCCTCGGCGGCATAGTAATGGCTCTTATCGGCGGCGACAGCGCATGGCGTATCGTTATGTGGATCTGTGTTGCGCTTTGCGTAATATCCTTCGCTCTCTGCTTTGCAATGGTTAAGGATAACCCCAACGTACCCAAGAGCTCCATGAAGGGCTTCGACTGGGGCGGAGCAGTGTTCGTACTCCTTATGTTCGGTGCACTCGTCTGCGTTCCCACTTTCGGCCAGCAGAACGGCTGGGGTGATATGACAACCATCGCCTCTGTTATCGTTGCAGTTGTCTCCCTCGCAATTCTTTTCGTAGTTGAGAAGAAGGCAACAAGCCCCATACTCAACGGCAAGTTCATCGCACGCAAGAACTTTGTTCTCCCCGTTATAGTTATGTTCCTCACTCAGGGCCTCATGACTGCATGCCTTACCGAGATCATCCGCTTCGGTTATGCTATTGATAAGGCAACTGTTGCATCTATCGCAATGAGCATTGAGTACCTCGGCATGGCAATCGGCACCATCGTTCTCGGACCTATGGCAGACAAGAAGGAGCCGAAGGTTGTTGCAATCATCGCTCTCGTATTTGTCGCAATCGGCACCGCAATCATGCTCATGATCGGTGAGACTGCAGGCCTTGTCGCAATGGGCGGCGCTCTGTTCTTCGTCGGCCTTGGCCTTGGCGGCAACACCACCATCTTCATGAAGGTCGCACTCTCCGGCGTTGCACCGGCTGAGTCCTCCTCTGCATCCGGCACCTTCAACGTGTTCAAAGATATGTGCTCCCCGTTCGGCGTTGCAATCTTTGTCCCGATGTTCGTTACCGGTATGAGCACCAAAGCTGCTGCAGGCATGGCTACTACTGAGGCTGCTGTCAGCGCACTCCACTCCGTTGCACTTGTACAGCTCGTTTGCGTTGCAGTCGGCATAGCTGTCTGCTTCCTCCTCCCCAGCGTTCACTCCAAGAAGGTTGAGTTGAATAAATAATATTTATCTGCTGAAATCAATTTCAATATAATTCAGAAAGGAATCCAGCAATGAAAGAAATCGACAACAAGCTGACACAAAAATTCAGCGAATACCCCGAGTTCGGCGTCCTCAAGGGCGTTAAGGTCTTCGTTACCGGCACTAACATCGCCGGCCCGTTCGCAGGCTCTCTGATGGCAGAAATGGGCGCAAAGGTTCTGCAGGCTGAGGCACCCACCATCGCTTGCCAGACCCGCGGCACTCTCGCATGGTCCCAGAACCACCGCAACGAGTACTCCATCACTATCAACTCTTCTACCCCTGCAGGCAAGAAGATCTTCCTCAAGTGCATTGAGTGGGCAGATATATGGATAGAGGCAGGTCGTCCTGGCTCCTATGCAAAGCGCGGTCTTACCGATGAGCTTTGCTGGAAGCACAATAAGGCTCTCGCTATTGTTCACGTCTCCGGCTACGGTCAGTTTGGCCCGTCCAAGAACAAGCCTTCTTACGACGTTTCCGGTCAGGCAATGGGCGGCTACATGTACATGAACGGTGTGTCTCCCACCTCCGGTCCTCTGAAGGTTAACCCCTACCTGTCTGACTACATCACCGCTTACAACGCATGCATCGTCGCAATGGCCGGCTACATCAATGCTCAGCACACCGGCGAGGGTGATTCCTGCGACGTCGCACAGTACGACACCATGTTCCGTCTGCTCGACAACTATCCTGCAAACTGGTTCAACAAGGGTTATCCCAAGCAGGGTGAGCCCGTACCCTTCCGTACCGGCAACAAGAGCGATATGGCAGCATGCTTCTCCTTCTATGACACCAAGGAAGGCAACGCAATGTTCGTCGCTATCGTCGGTCAGGGCCCTGTGGAGCGCGGCTATCCTATCATTGGCATGCCCAAGCCCGGCACGACCCCCGAAGTCCCCAAAGAGTGCACCGGCTTCCCGCTCTTCGACCCGCGCGGCAAGAAGGCAGAAGAGCTGTGCGCAAAGTTCTGCGCAGAGCACACCTGCGATGAGCTCGAAGAGATCTTCAACGCAGCAGGCATTCCCTGCCAGAGAGCATACGGCCCTGCAGATATCGAGAAAGATCCTCAGTACGAGGCACGTGAGAACATCGTCGAGTGGGACGACCAGTGCTTCGGCCGCATGAAGGGCATTGGCGTGACCAACATCTTCAAGAAGAATCCTTCTCAGATCGTTGCTTCCGCTCCTTGCTTCGGCGAGCATAACCGTGAGGTTCTCCAGAGCTTCGGTTACACCGACGAAGAGATCGACGCCCTCTACAAGAAGGGTGAGCTCGCAACCTGGACTCCTGCCGAGACCGCAAAGAGAAAGAACTTCGTTGAGTGGAAGTTCTTCTGGGATCCCGAGAGACAGGCAAAGCGCATCGGCCTTGACTATCCCCCTCAGAAGTAAAATAGATTTTTAAGCATTGTTAAGCTTCCATAACTGACCTTTGTCATCTTATGGAAGCTTAACTTAAATAAGTGAAAATATATTAATTTAATTACGTAGAATAAAGGAGGCGGAAATTATATGAGTTTTAAGAAAATCGACTGCAAGCTCACACAAAAGTTCAATGAATATCCGGATTTCGGGGTTTTGAACGATGTAAAGGTATTTGTATCCGGAACTGCTATCGCTGGTCCGTTTGCCGGCTGCCTCATGGCTGAAATGGGCGCAAAGGTTCTTCAGTCAGAAGCTCCAACGATATCCTGTGGTACGCGTGGCACTACCGGTTGGTCCCAAAATCACCGCAATGAATTTTCTATCACCTGCAATCCCCGTACTCCTGCCGGCAAAAAAATATTCAAGAAATGCCTTGAATGGGCCGATATCTGGATAGAATCCAGCAAGGCCGGTACATATGCACGCATGGGTCTTACTGATGAAGTCTGCTGGGGCATCAACAGCAAACTGTGCATAGTACATGTTTCCGGATATGGTCAGACCGGACCTTATAAGTCCAAAGCGTCATACGATGTTTCAGGACAGGCAATGGGCGGCTATATGTATATGAACGGTGAGTCTCCCAATTCCCCGCCTTTGAAGATAAATCCGTATTTATCTGACTACGTCACTGCATACAACGCATGCGTGTCAGCACTGTCTGCGTATGTTCACGCATTAAAGACAGGCAAAGGCGAGTCCTGCGATGTCGCACAGTACGACACAATGTTCCGTCTGCTTGACAACTATCCGGTGCTCTGGTACAACCAGGGTTACCCTGAAGACGGCCAGCCTGTCCCGTACCGTACGGGCAACCACTCTGACCTTGCCGCATGCTTCTCATTCTATACTACTAAGGACAACAAGCAATTATTCGTTGCCATCAATGGCCCCGGACCCGTCGAGAAGGGTTATCCCATTATCGGCATTGGTACTCCGGGTGTTACTCCGGGACTGCCCAAAGGTTTCCCCGGTTTTCCGCTCAACACTCCCATGGGTCAAAAGGCGGATGCCGCTCTCACAAAGTTCTGCGCTGAACATACCTGTGATGAGCTTGAAGAAATATTTAACAAGGCTAATATCCCCAATCAGCGTGCTTATGGACCGGCCGACATAGAAAACGATCCTCAGTATGCCGAACGCGAGAATCTTGTTGAGTGGGAGGATCAAATATTCGGCGATATGAAGGGTATCGGTATTACTAACCGATTCAAAAATAATCCGTCGCAAATTGTTGCCTCTGCTCCTTGTTTCGGCGAGCACAACCGAGAAGTTCTCAAGTCATTCGGGTATACTGATGAGGAAATTGACGCATTGTATAAAAAGGGCGAGATTGTTACCTGGTCGCCCGCTGATACAGCGCGCAACAGGCATTTGCCTGATTGGGGCTTTTTCTGGGACACCGAACGTCAATGTGAGCGCATTGGCATGGAATGGCCGATAGAAAATAAATAAATATATAAAATAATAGCTGGGTGCTGGCATGGACATATATGTCTCTATTTAGCACGCACGCTGCAAATTGTAATCTGCATAATCTGCAAAGGAGAAACAAATGGGTAGACTCGATGGAAAGGTCTGTTTCGTTACAGGCGCAGGCTCCGGTATAGGCGCAATGACAGCTGAACTCTTCGCTAAAGAGGGTGCAAGCGTCATAATGGTAGACATGCATGAAGAAAACCTTGCCGCTGTCGCTGAGAACATAAAAGCCGAGGGCGGAGATGTCATGACGGCTGTCGTAAATATAACCGATAATGACGCCGTAAAAGCCGCTGTCGCAGCAGGCGTTGAAAAGTACGGCAAGATTGATGCACTGGCCAATATAGCGGGTGTCCTCGATGTAGCAATGAGACCTATCGATGATTTTCTTACCTCTGATCTTGATCTGACACTCGGCGTTAATGTAAAGGGAACAATGTATGTTACCCGTGCGATCATCAAGCAGTTTGTACAACAGGGTTACGGCGCAATCGCAACCGTCGCCTCCGTCGGTGGTGTAACTGGTAACGGCAGTGCCGCTTATACAGTTTCCAAAGGTGCTGAAATTTCGCTTACCAAGCATATCGCGCTGCGTTTTGCAAACGGTGAACAGAAGATACGTGCAAACTGCGTATGCCCCGGTACTGTTATGACTCCGATGACACACCGCGCTATGAAGGCCAGAGGCAAATACACAAAGGCTGCAAAGGCAATGCAGGAATCTACTGCAAAGCACTCTACGCTGGCTGTCGGTACATGCACCGATCTTGACATAGCTAAGATCCTTCTTTTCCTGTGCAGCGATGATTCCGCACCGCTCAATGGACAGACCATAGTTGCAGATTATGGTGCAAATCTCTGATTTATACTAATACACTCTACACTCGCAGCAGCTCCCGTTATCTTGAATCTTGTTATAATTACAAATATAAATATAAGAAAGGAACGGCAATAATATGAGCAACAGATTGGAAGGAAAAGTCGCACTTGTAACGGCATGCACCAGAGGCATAGGACGCGCAATCGCTGATTTATTTGTCGATGAGGGCGCAAAGGTCTACTACGCCTGCCGCAACATGGAAACCGGCAAAGCCGCAGTTGAAGCCGCAAGAGCACGCGGTGGTCAGGCCGAGCTTGTTTACTTTGAAGCCCACGACCCTGCAACCCATAGGAGCATGATAGACGAGTGCATTGCAAAGGAAGGACGTCTCGATGTCCTTGTCAACAACTTCGGAGAATCAAATCCGCGCAAGGATCTTGATATAACGAAGTGCACCTACAAGGAATTCGAGAGGACTGTTTGTGTTGATCTCTCTACCGTGTTCAACGCATGTCAGGAAGCTCTTAACAAAGCGATGCTGAAACAGCATTCCGGCAGTATCATAAACATCGGTTCCGTTGCAGCTGTTTGCCCGGACAAGACACAGGTTGGCTATGGCGTCGCAAAATCCGGTATTAATCACCTCAGCCGTCAGATGGCGCGTCAGGTTGCGCATGCAGGTGTCCGCGTCAACGTGCTCAACCCCGGCATTATTGCGACCGAGGCAGTTGCAAAGTTCCTTACCCCCGAAACGCAAGCCCGTTACACGACCAATTGTATGATTAAGCATGTGGGTGAGCCTATTGACATCGCTTATATGGCGCTCTATCTCGCCTCGGATGAATCAAAGTACGTTACGGCGCATGTGATGAATGTTTCCGGCGGCTGGATGTGAGAAAAATTTTAATATCCTGTATATGATAAGCAAATAAACAGGCGGCTCCCAGCTTCGGTTGGGAGCCGTCTGTTTCGACGATTTAATAGTCCAAAATTTCTTATTCTTGTTGTTATAATACGCAAAACACGCACAAGGCCGACCTGATTACATCCGATCGGCCTTTTGCGTATATTATTTTTCAAGCTCTTAATAACAATTCACAGACAATAAAGTTATTAATCTGAAGTTCTATATTACCTCATCTCAACTCAGCCAGTTCGTATATGAGGCGCTCGGTCTTTTCCCAGCCGATGCA
>CAVAPH010000041.1:0-15118 GCA_963590455.1 bacterium
TAAAATAGGCGAAGACCTGGTGGAAAAGTAAGCAAAAAGATTAATTCACCAGGCAGCGCTGCGGATTGATATAAAAATATCTCGTTCTTCAGCATTTTTTAGTTTGTACAAATATTGCACTCCACCGGAAATTATCTGAGCGCAACGTAAATTGATATATCAAAAAAACGGGACTGCAGCAAAATGCAGTCCCGTTAAGCATGTTTGTATTGTATTACGCTATCCTCGACATTTTCTTATACTTATAAATATAATACGCAATCTCGATTATGCAGCAGCTGACCCAGCCGACGGGGTAGCCGAGACCTACGAGGAGCGGGGTGTTGGCAATGTAATGCGTCATAATGAAGAGGTAAATCTGTCTCAGACCCACAAAGGTTGCCAGCATGATCACCATAGGTCCGGTGGAATCGCCGCGGCCGCGCAGTGCGCCGGCGAGCACATGGTTGACGCAGTTGCAGGTGAGGAAGAAGCAGTTTGCACGGATAAATAAGACGCCGTATTCAATGACAGAGTCGTCAGAGGTGAACAGCCCGACTGCAGGTGCGGCGAAAATACAGAGCGCCGCAACTATAACCAGAGTCACCGCGACAGACATGCCGACGGTTATAAACGTGCTTCGATGTGCGCGGTCGTATTTCCCGGCGCCGACGTTCTGACTGACAAATGTCGTCGATGCCATTGCCATACTCTGCATCGGCAGCATGATAAACTGATCCAGCTTGTTGTAGCAGCTCCAGCCGGCCATGCAGCTTGAACCGAAGGTGTTCACGTACGACTGCACGAATACGTTGGAGAAGGACGTGATTACGGACTGAATTGCCGCCGGAAGCCCCACGGAAAATATGCTGCCGAGTATCGGCCAGTCAATCTTCATGTCACTCCACGTCAGGCGGTATATGTCTTTAGAACGCGTCAGGAGGCGCAGAACGAGAAATGCGGAGATAAACTGAGAGATAATAGTTGCCCATGCGACGCCCGCAATGCCCATCGGGATGACGAGCACGAATACGAGATCCAGCACGATATTCAGCACGCTTGTCAAAATAAGAAAATACAGCGGATGCACGGTGTCACCGACGGCACGCAGAATTCCGCTGCCCATGTTATATACAAGCAGGCCGGATATACCGCCTATATAAATCTGCAGATATGTGGTGGCGGGAGCAAAAACATCGTCCGGCGTGGACATGAGCCGCAGCATAAACGGGACAGTTGCAACGCCGGCGACAGTGAATATAACGCTCAGCAGAAATGTCGCCGCGATGGTGGTTTCAACGGCCTTGTGCAGCCTTTCCATGTTCTGCGCACCAAAGAAATTTGAGATAACGACACCTGCGCCGATTGAAAATCCGTTGAAGAAAAAGACGAGGATGTTGACTATCATCGTCGTGGAACCCACAGCCGCCAGCGCCTCGGTTCCGACGTAGTTCCCGACCACTATGGAGTCAACGGTGTTGTAGAGCATCTGAAAGATGTTGCCCAGCATCAGCGGCAGAGAGAAAAGTATAATCTGCTTGCTGATGGAACCTGTGGTCATATCTCTGACGGAACTTTTTTGCGATGCGGCGCTTAAACTTGCCATTGGACGGACTCCTCTTATGAAAATCAAAAAATGTGCTGCCTGATTACTTCCTGCGGATAAAATTTATCTCTGAATTGCCTCAAAGTGATAGCGCGGCTTGCCCACACTTATCTTTCCGTATTCGATGGCCTCTTTCGGGCAATAGCATATGCACGCCATGCAGTGCGTGCAGCCGTCGCCCCATACCGGATGCCCGTTTTCAAGCTTTATGCAGTTGACGGGGCAGAGCTTTGCACACTTTCCGCAGCCGATGCAGGCATCACTGACCTTGAAGGCCCTGCCGTTGACGAACATGCCGTAGAACACGGGGTTAATCATGCCGCTCATGAAACGGTCATAGAGATTATTGCGCGGCGCTGCGAATTTACGGGATGCCGATATATCCGCAATCGCCCTGTCAATAAGCGGCTCAGCCCGTTTTACAATCTCACGCGCCTCATCATAAGACGGGGCGTCGAACATGGCAATATAATTCTCAGGCATAGTAATCTGCGCGGTGCCCATGTACTCAAGATTAAGACTATCGCAGAGTTTGATATTATATTTCGCGGCATTGCCGATTTCGCTTCCGCAATCCATAACAAACCAGACCTGCCTTGCACCGGCAAGCTTCGTCTGCATCAGCCATTCTCTCACAAGCCGCGGAATACGCCATGCGTAAGTCGGCGTGACTATTACGGCGTGCGGCCCGGTTTCAACAACTGAAGTGTCACCGGATTTTATGCGCGCGTTTATATCAAAAAGCTCGTCTCCGAGCGCATCGGCAATGCGCTTCGCAATGTATCTGCTGTTTCCTGTGCCGGTGTAATAAAGTACCATATTTTCACGTTTCCTTATTATTTTTGCATTATTGAGCTATTATAATGCCGCAAGTATCAAAACGCAATATTCTCCCTGCACAATTCTAAAAAGTCATGCACGACTGGGAGCTGCTGCTTCCCGTGACGCCAGATCAGAAGTATTTCTGTGGCAAGCTTCGGCTCGTCTATCTCCAGTAAGTGCAGAGATGAGCAAAGGCTGCTCATTGAGCGCGGGAATATTGCCGTGGCCAATCCCTCAATGACCCATGGCACCGCAGTGCGCGCATCGTCGCACACGCAGAATATATCCGGCGTGAGCTCCTCTGATGCAAAAGCGTCCATGATGAGCTTTTCGTAGCGCCTGTATATTATCAGCGGGCGATCCGTCAACGCCGAGAGCGGCAGACTGCTGTCCTGATCAAAACGCATTTTGGGCGATGATACGGCGATCATAGGCTCGGTGCCCAGCCTTAAATGTTCCATCTCGCCGAGATTCAGCGGCGTGCGTACGACGGAGATGTCGATTATGCCCTCAAGCAGCGAATTAAACAGAGAAAAAGTTGTCCCGTCATGTACCTCAAAATTCACGTCGGGATTTTTGCGCGCGAATTTTGCAATATACGGCATTATCGAGCTTACAGTCGTGGATGTGATGCCGAGCCGCAGCACTCGTTTTCGCCCTGCCTGCGCGACCTCCAGCTTTGTCGACGCGGCGTATCCGAGCAGCTCACCTGCGCGGTTATACAGCAGCTTACCCGCATCCGTGAGCGTCACGCCCTGACTGCTGCGCTCAAAAAGCCTCACGTGCAGCTCCTCTTCGAGCAGCCGCAGCTGATAGCTCAAGGGCGGCTGAGACATGTTCAGCCTTCGCGCAGCCTCATTTATGCTGCCTGTGTCCGCAATTTCCCTGAAATATTCGAGCTGACGCAGATCCATATAGCACACTCCTGCCAATACAAAAATTATATTACATATCCACAAAAACAATATTATTCATATAGATAATAAAGTATTATACTGTGCAAGTCAAGAATTAACTTATATCTGTGCCCAAGCGCACAAGAGAGAAGAAACGGAGTGATACAGTGAGAAATCTCACGGTTTATCTAAAACGCTACACGGTGGAGAGCATACTTGCGCCGCTCTTCAAGCTGCTTGAAGTGGTGTTTGATCTGCTGGTGCCTATCGTTGTGGCGAAAATAATAAATGTCGGCGTTGCCGGCAATGACAGCGGATATATATGGCACGGCTTTATGCTGCTTATTCTGATGGCAGCGGTGGGCCTTGCCTGCAGCATCACGGCCCAGTATTTTGCGGCAAAGGCCAGCGTCGGCTTTGCAACTCAGCTTCGTCAGGCCATGTTTGATCATATACAGCGCTTTTCCTATACCGAGCTTGATACTCTCGGCACGGATACGCTTATAACCCGCCTCACGGATGATGTAAATCAGGTGCAAAACGGCGTCAACATGGGCCTTCGTCTTGTGCTGAGAAGTCCGTTCGTCGTTTTTGGCGCGATGATCCTGGCCTTTACTATTGACGTAAAGTGCGCGCTGGTATTCGCCGTGGCGATACCGGTGCTGTTTGCAGTGGTTTTTGCCATCATGCTTGTCAGCATACCGCTATTTAAAAAGGTGCAGTCGGGGCTTGACCGCGTGACCGGCATGACGCGAGAAAATCTCACCGGTGTGCGCGTAATCCGTGCCTTCTGCCGTGAAAAACATTCGGTTGATGAATTTGAGGAGAGCAACAGAGAGCTTACGCGCCTTAATGAGTTCGTCGGCAGAATTTCCGCGCTGCTCAACCCCGTGACCTATGTTTTGATAAACATTGCAGCTGTCGTGCTCATCAATAAGGCGGCAGTACAGGTCAATATCGGCGGCATTGCGCAGGGCGATGTTGTGGCACTGTATAATTATATGCTCCAGATAATAGTGGAGCTTATTAAGCTTGCCTCGCTCATAATTACCCTCAACAAGGCGCTGGCGTGTGCAGACCGCGTTGCGAGCGTGCTGGCGGTTGAGCCGAGCATGAGCTATCCCGAGAGTTCCGCAGAGGCGAAAGACAACGCGAATGCCGACGCGGTGCGTTTTGACAACGTGAGCTTTACATATAAAAACGCCGGTGCACCAAGCCTTACAGACATCAGCTTTTCCGCAAATAGAGGGGAGACAGTCGGCGTAATCGGCGGCACTGGCAGCGGTAAATCAAGCCTTGTCAATCTCATTCCGCGCTTTTACGACGCAAGCTCCGGCAGCGTGAGCATTGACGGCATCGATGTGCGTGAATATACGCGCGAATCACTCTGCGAGAAAATCGGCGTCGTACCGCAGCGGGCAGTGCTTTTCAAGGGCAGTATAAGAGATAATCTGAAGTGGGGCAATGAAAATGCCGATGATGCGGCACTTTGGGATGCGTTGACAGCGGCACAGGCTCGAGAGGTCGTTGAAGGAAAGAACGGCGGACTTGATTTCGAACTGGAGCAAAACGGACGCAATCTCTCCGGCGGCCAGAAGCAGCGCCTTGCGATAGCGCGCGCACTTGTGAAAAAGCCGGAGGTGCTCATACTTGATGACAGCTCCAGCGCACTTGACTTTGCAACAGATGCCGCACTGCGCCGTGCAATTCACGCGCTCTCCGGCAGTATGACAACGTTTATTGTCTCTCAGCGTATTGCCTGCATACGGCAGGCGGACAGAATACTTGTGCTTGACAACGGCCGTCTCGCCGGAAACGGCACGCATGACGAGCTCATGCAATGCTGTGAACTCTATCGTGAGATCTTCTTCTCACAGTTCCCGGAGGAACGTGCAAAATATGAGAAAGGGGGCGAGAATTGATGAAGAAAAATGCAAAGCTTGACGGCGTGAACAGCGGAGAAGTGCTCAAAAAGCTTCTTGCACGCATCGCAAAATACCGTATTCTTCTTGTACTCAGCATCATCCTTGCTGCGGCTACCGTTATACTGCAGCTTTATGTCCCTATGCTCTTCGGTGACGCAATAGATCAGATTATTGCCGCCCATCAGGTCGATTTTTCAGCCATGTGGGTGTATCTCCGCCGCATTATTATCTTTGCCTGTATCTCCGGCGTGACCGGATGGGTGATGAGCCTATTAAACAACCGCATGACATATCGGGTGGTGCAGGACATCCGTTCCCAGTCAATACGCCATATACAGCGTCTGCCGCTGTCATATCTTGACAAGCACAGCTCCGGCGACATCGTATCACGCATTATCGCCGATGCTGATATCCTCTCTGACGGACTTCTGCTCGGCTTTACACAGTTGTTCTCCGGCGTCGTGACCATAATAGTTACCCTGATATTCATGTTCTCCAAGAACCTGTGGATAACGCTTCTGGTTATCTGCCTTACCCCGATGAGCTTTCTTGTCGCGAAGTTTATCTCCACGCATTCTTACAGCATGTTCCGCAAGCAGAGCGAGACCCGCGGCCGTCAAACAGCTCTCGTCGAGGAGATGATCGGCAATCAGAAGGTTGTGCGTGCGTTCGGATATGAGAAAAAATCCTCCGTACGCTTTGATGAAATAAATAAAGAGCTGCAGGAATACAGCCAGCAGGCAGTGTTCTACAGCAGTCTTACAAATCCGTGCACGCGATTTGTCAACAACGTTATTTACGCCGGAGTCGCGCTTGTCGGTGCGCTGCTTATTCCGGGCGGATCGCTGACCGTCGGCGGCCTGTCGGTGCTGCTCTCCTACGCCAATCAGTATATGAAGCCGTTTAACGACATAAGCTCCGTCGTGACCGAAATGCAGAATGCTCTTGCCTGCGCGTCCCGCCTGTTTGCACTGCTCGACGAGCCGGAGGAAAGTGAGGATGCTGCCGGAACTCTCGAAAACGTCAATGGCAATGTGGATATTTCAGACGTGTCATTCAGCTATGATAAGAGCCGCAGCCTGATAGAAAACTTCAGCCTTAATGTGAAACCCGGCATGCGTATCGCAATAGTCGGGCCGACCGGCTGCGGAAAGACGACGTTTATAAACCTGCTCATGCGCTTTTACGACACAGACTCCGGAAGCATCTGCGTTGACGGCAAGGAAATAAAAACTCTCTCCCGCCACGCTCTGCGCTCGGCATACGGCATGGTGCTGCAGGATACGTGGATCAAGCAGGGGACTGTCAGAGAAAACATCGCATTCGGAAAGCCCGATGCGACGGATGAGGAGATTATTGCCGCGGCCAAAGAGGCTCACAGCTGGGAGTTTATAGAGCGCCTGCCGCAGGGGCTTGACACCGTGCTCCATGAGGACAGCATCAGTCAGGGGCAAAAGCAGCTTTTGTGTATTACCCGCGTAATGCTCACTCTGCCGCCAATGCTTATCCTCGATGAGGCGACAAGCTCCATCGATACCCGTACAGAGCTTCTCATACAGGAGGCCTTCGACAAGCTAATGCAGGGCAGAACAAGCTTTGTTGTTGCCCATCGCCTCTCGACTATTCGCGATGCTTCGCTTATCCTCGTCATGCGTGACGGACATATTATAGAGCAGGGCAGACACGATGAGTTGCTCGAAAAGGGCGGATTTTACTCGAAACTCTACAACAGCCAGTTCCAGAGTGTATAAACGAATTAAAAATAAAAGTAAAAAGAGCCTGCGGAGGGACAAAACAGCACCTTCCGCAGGCTCACAACATATTTATTATATTACGGAGAAAAGTTAATTGTCAATATTGCAGTACGCGTGTTCGCAATTTATACACAAAATTCGATATGATGCACAAAAAAGTCGCTAAAAGATAGTGAAGTATGGCTATTGAAATGCGGCATACGATCTGCTATATTATAGCCAGAAAGGGTGATTCCGATGTACAGGTAAAAGACCCCGCACCGTATGACAGACGGGAAGCAGGGGCGGGCGTCACAGATCAAAATATGCAGGAGGACAAGACGGTATAGAGCTTATCTCGCTTGAGATATCCCGTCGGGAAAAATGTTACCGGAGGATAGTGTCCCGTTGACTGTGGTGCCGAATTGATGTAATCTAAAGAAAGAGAGGTAAACAAATGATGTTGGATACTAAGAATTCACAGAAGTGACCCTTGGCTGCTGATAAGATGCTGATGAGCGGGCAGTCAAGGGTCACTTCTTTTTTAAATTAAAATAAATATATAACCTGTTTGCGGTCTCGCCTGCGTTTTGCGCAAGCGGGTTTTTGTTTCTCAGAAAAGGCTTGAAATATGCAAAAAACGGGCTATAATATCTCGCGTTGTACGAAGAAACAGGGAAAGAACAGTTTTGCTTTTGAGCAATGACGGAGAGAGAAAAGTGAATTCAACAAAAACCGGGAATGATTTAATGACCGAGGGCAGCATCGGAAGAAAAATTTTCTTCTTTGCCGTACCTCTTATACTGGGCAATCTGCTCCAGCAGCTTTATAATACGGCCGACTCAGTAATTGTCGGCAACTTTGTCGGCAGCAATGCCCTTGCTGCCGTCGGCTCTACAGGCTCGCTGATATACATGCTCATAGCCTTTTCACAGGGCGCAGCAGTCGGCGCGGGTGTGATAATCTCAAATTTTCTCGGTGCTGCAGACAGGTCAAGCGTACAGAAGGCAGTGCACACCGCAATTGCAATCGTATTGATACTCGGCGTTGTGTTCAGCATATTCGGCGTTCTTCTCAGCCGGCCTCTTCTTGAATTGATGAACACCCCGGACGAGGTCATGGAGGATTCACTGCTGTATCTGCGCATATATCTTGCAGGGTTGATATTCAACGTACTCTATAATATGACTGCAGGAATACTCAACGCTGCCGGCAACTCCAGACGTTCACTGATTTACCTTGCCATCGCCTCTGTGACAAATATCGGGCTGGATCTCATATGCGTAGCGGTGCTTGACATGGGCGTTGCAGGTGCTGCAATTGCCACCGATGTGAGCCAGCTCATCTCCTGCGTGCTGTCCATGCGCTTTTTGATGTGCGTCGACGCAGATTATCACGTCAGCATAAAAGAACTCCGTATAGATCGCCGCATGGCAAAGAATATAATAAAAATCGGACTTCCCGCAGGAATACAAAACACCGTCATATCGCTTTCAAACACTGTCGTGCAGTCGAGCGTCAACGCTTTCGGCTCTGCTGCAATGGCGGGATTTGCGGCATACATGAAGATTGACGGATTTAATATTCTGCCCGTCCTCAGCCTCAGCCTTGCAATGACAACGTTTACCGGACAGAATCTCGGCGCCGGAAAGCTTGATCGCGTAAAGCGCGGAATGTGGATAACGCTGGGCATGGGTGTCGTGTACACCATTGCGACGGGCGCGCTGCTGCTTATGTTTGATAAACAGATTATGCGCCTTTTCACGGACAATGCCGACGCCATTGCCTATGGGCGTCTTACAATGAAATATTTCTGCCCGTTTTATTTTCTGCTCGGCATAATGCATGTTCTGGCCGGAACCGTGCGCGGCGCAGGAAAGAGCGTCCCGCCGATGGTGATTATGCTGTCATCTCTGTGCGTTACGCGTATCCTCTGGATTGAAATTGCCGCACCGCTTTACGGCACCATAGACGGCGTATATATCTCCTACCCCATAACCTGGGCTATGGGCATGGTTCTGATGATTCTCTATGCCTGGAAAGGTCACTGGCTCCGTCAGGACGTGAAGTATTAAAAATATATATTACTTGAAGGACATGGCAATTACGGCTGTGTCCTTTGATTTTGCTTGAATATCATGATTTTTACAGCCTCTTTACAAACTCTGACTTGACATTAGTCCGAAATCGTACTATACTCCCGTAGGCTTGATTAGTACTGTATGCGCAGCCTATTTCATTCGGGTTGGTGAATATTATGAAGTCAAAAAATGATGAGTTTGATGAGGTAATGTACCGCATAAACTGTCTTGCCTCTGACCTGGATAATTTATATCATCAGGCGGCATTGAAGCTCGGGCTTTCGGACAGCGTCTTGCTTGTGCTGTATGTTCTCTGTGAAAATAACGGCCGTTGTCCGCTTGGCGATATCCGGCGCGAGACGAGTATGAGCAAGCAGACGATCAATTCGTCGATTCGCAAGCTTGAAGCGGAAAATATTATCCATCTTGAGTCCGACGGCGGACGTGCAAAGCAGGTCTGCCTGACGGAGAACGGCAGGGAATATGCCACGCAGACCGTTGAACGCTTGCGTAGAGCCGAGCACGCAGTCCTGTCCGAATGGAGCAGTGAAGATATAAAAAGCTACCTCGCCCTTGCCGGAAAATACAATGATGATTTCCGCCGCCAGATCGAAAAAATGTGATTTGGCAGGACGAATAAATATAGGAGAAATACATGAAACAGCAAATTCAATTATCTGATCATTTTACATACGGGCGTTTGATACGCTTCACCCTTCCCTCAATCGGCATGATGATTTTCACATCGATCTACAGTGTGGTGGACGGGTTCTTTGTTTCAAACTTTGCGGGAAAAACTCCCTTTGCGGCGATCAACCTCATCATGCCGTTTCTGATGATACTCTCAACCGTCGGCTTTATGTTCGGCACCGGCGGCTCGGCCATTGTTGCCAAGACCTTTGGCGAGGGTGAGAGAGCAAAGGGCAATGAGTATTTTTCGCTCTTTGTCTATGTTACATCCGTGCTCGGTGTGGTCTTTGCTGTGCTCGGCATTGTATTTGCCCGCCCTATAGCGATTTTGCTCGGCGCAGAGGGAGAGATGCTGGAAAATGCGGTGCTATATTCGCACATTATCCTTCCGGCACTGCCGTTTTATATGCTTGAGGTGCTGTTCCAATCCTTCTGCGTCACAGCTGAAAAACCGAAGCTCGGACTGACGGTTACGCTCATATCCGGTTTTACAAATATGATACTGGATGCAATTCTTGTTATATCACTTCCGCAGCAGTACAAGCTCGCCGGTGCGGCAGTGGCAACCGCATTGAGCCAGACTGTCGGCGGGTTGATACCTCTTATATATTTTGCACGCCGTAATGACAGCATACTCCGCATCGGGAAGTGCCGCTATGACGGAAAAGCGGTCCTCAAGGCCTGCACCAACGGTTCGTCGGAATTCATGAGCAACATATCCATGAGCCTTGTCGGTATGCTCTATAACATTCAGCTCCTGAAATACGCAGGTGAGGACGGCGTCGCGGCATACGGCGTTCTTATGTACGTCAGCATGATATTCTCTGCCGCGTTTATGGGTTATACCATCGGAACGGCTCCGGTCGTGGGCTATCATGACGGCGCAAAAAACTATACGGAGCTTAAAGGCCTTCTCAGAAAAAGTCTGATCATAATCGGTGCGTTCGGCGTGTCGATGCTCCTTCTGGGTGAGCTGCTTGCCCGCCCGCTCGCTGCCGTCTTTGTCAGCTACGATGAAGAGCTTATGGCGCTGACGATTTCCGGATTCCGTATATTTGCCCTCTCGTTCGTCTTTATGGGTTACGCAATTTACAGCTCCGGCTTCTTTACCGCACTCAATGACGGCCTGACCTCCGCACTTATCTCATTCCTGCGTACGCTCGTCTTCCAAACCGCCGCGGTGTTGCTGTTGCCTCTGATCTGGGGAATAGACGGTGTCTGGATATCCATAGTTGCTGCAGAGTTCATGGCAGTCATCTTCTCTGCAATCTTCCTGATAACAAAACGCAAAAAGTATCACTATTAAGATAAATAATTCCTGTTCGGCAGATGCTGCAGCACGACCGAACAGGAATTTTTTGATTCGCAGATACAATTATGTAAACCAGAGACGATTACTTCTTACTTCTTACTTATTATATTCAGCAGTATTTCAACCGCAGTATCCATTGCCTCAACGGTGATGTGCTCATACGGGCCGTGGAAGGAGTAGCCGCCGGTGCCGAGATTGGGGCAGGGGAGACCGCGGAAGGAGAGCTGAGCCCCGTCCGTACCGCCGCGAACCGGTATGCGCTTCGGCGTGAGTCCCGCGCGGCTTATGGCACTCTCAGCGCGCTCTACAATATCCATACGATCAGACAGCTTCTCTGACATGTTGCGGTACTGATCGGTAATACTAACAGCCGCCGTCCCTGCACCGTATTTTTCGTTTATCAGCTTCTCTATATGCCTGAGCGTATACTTTCGAAAGGCAAAGGCAGAAGCGTCGTGGTCGCGTACGATGTAGTCAAGCTCCGCATGCTCAACACTGCCATGCATATCCGTCAGATGATAAAAGCCCTCGTATCCCTCCGTTGCTGAGGGAATGTCGCCGGAGGGCAGCATCGAGTTGATCTCCATGGCTACAAGGCAGGCATTCACCATAGTGTTTTTGGCATCACCCGGGTGGACGTTCACACCGTTTATCTCCCAATGTGCAGATGCGGCATTGAAGGTCTCAAAATTGACCTCACACAGATCTCCGCCGTCCACCGTGTAGGCAAATTCTGCACCGAAACGCTCAAGATCCAGCAGCGCTGCACCGTGCCCGACCTCTTCATCCGGCGTGAAGCACACGGCAATTTTCCCGTGGGGCAGTTTCTCGGCTATCACTCGCTCGCATGCCGTCATGATTTCTGCAACTCCGGCCTTGTCGTCCGCTCCGAGCACGGTGGTGCCGTCTGTCGTTATCAATGTCTGACCGATCGCCGCCGAGAGCTCCGGAAATTTATCCGGTGACAGTGTGCGCCAGCTCTCCCCCAGTGCAATCTCACCGCCGGCGTAATTTGCGATCAGCTGCGGCTTTACGTTTTCACCACTGAAATCCGGCACCGTGTCTATATGGGCAATAAGACCTATACAGGGCTCACTCTCCATTCCGTCGCTTGCAGGCAGTGCGGCGTAAACATAGGCGTGTGCGTCCTCGTATACATCGCTCATCCCGAGTGCGCGCAGCTCATCTGCCAGTACGCGGCTCAGATCAAACTGCCGCGCCGTTGTCGGCGTTGTATCGGAATTCTCCGAACTTGCGGTGTGGATTTTTACGTATTTCAAAAGCCTTTCGTAAGCCCTCATTTTGCGCTCCTTACTATATTAATTTATAAAACAACCAGACATATGTTACTCTTATGCAGATTAAAAGTCAATTGCAGTCGACTGGTTTACATAATATATTTACAGTGGCATCGCCGCAAAATGGGTGGTATAATGCCGTTGTGAGTTAATTTATGGGCGCGGAGTAAATTCATATAACGCGCCATGTCTGAAAGGATGTATTGATTATGAATATCGGTTTGAAGGGCCATGCAGAGACCGTTGTAGATAAGACCAACACCGCCGCGACAATCGGCTCCGGCAATCTTGAGGTATTTGCGACGCCGCACATGATCGCACTTATGGAGTGCGCATCGCTCAGCTCCGTTGCACCTGAGCTCGAGGAGGGTATGAGCACCGTCGGCACGCATCTTGATGTCAGCCATGATGCCGCAACTCCTCTCGGCATGAAGGTCTGGGCGGACAGTGAGCTCGTTGAGATAGACGGCCGCCGCCTTGTGTTTGACGTAAAGGCTTATGACGAATGCGGCCTTATAGGACAGGGCAAGCATGAGCGCTTTATCGTCAAGTCTGAGAAGTTTCTCGCAAAGGTTAACGCAAAAGCGAACAAGTAAAAAATACAAATCAAATCTTAGCGGATTGCCTTATATGTGCAGTCCGCTAATTTTTTTATGTCAAAAGCATATTTTTACCCTAAAAAGTGCCATTAAATTTATTAAATATTATTGCCTATTTTTGCAAAGTGTGATAAAATACAATAAATAGTAGCACACATAAAATCGTTAAAGAGAAGAAAGTAAGTAACGCTCGTCCGTAACAGAGGGAGAATGATCAGAAATGACAGAGCTGGAACGCATACAATATGCGAGAGACTATGTGGATAAGCTCTCCCACGGAATCAACCCGTTAACCGGGTTTCATGTTGATGAGCATGACATAGTGAATGATGTTCATATTGCCAGATGCCTGAGCTTTGTTACCGGTATTCTGGACAAGCTCATTGAGGAGAGCAGCAGTGCGCAGCAGCGTCGTAATCAACGCCGGCACTTCAGTATTACTGATGAGCAGCGCAGCAGATTTGAATATTCCGCTCAGCCTATTACCGTCAGCGAGATTACGCGCAGACTCAACCGTGCGGCAGGAGCGGGAGAAAATTCACCGCAGCTCCGCTACTCAAGCATTATTTACTGGCTCGTTGAGGAAGGCCTCCTGTCCATTAAAAAGTTTCAGAGCGGCCGCGAGGAGAAAGAACCCACGGCAAGCGGCAGCGCGCTCGGAATATCTGTGGAGGAGCGCTTCGGAGCGGAGGGCGCCTACAATGTCATCGTATATAATGAGCATGCGCAGCACTACATTGTGGGCAATATCGACTCGGTTATAGAGACGGAAAAGCTCAGATTCAAGATGCAGGGACAGCCGTGGTCTGCTGAGGATGACGAGCGCCTTGCGGAAATGAATGCGCAGGGTGTTCCCGTCTATGAAATTGCGCTTGAGCTTCGGCGCAATATTTCCTCCGTGCGTTCAAGGCTGAGAAAGAAAAATTTGCAGGACAGATAGTATTTCAGTACGAAAGAATATCCGTGTGCGCTGGTTTTATAAAGCGTACACGGATTTTTTGCGGTAAAATTCCGTCAGTTATGGAAATATACATAATTTTATGAGATAATGCGAGCATATAATGACAGATTACGGGGTAACGTTACATATGAAAGCAAAACGCGTCCTTCAGATTATATTTAATATTCTGGTCCTGATCTTCGGCATAGTCTGCATTCTTTACTGGCTGGGCATGGGCTTGGCCGTGCGCTTCGGGCAGTCGCTGCTGTGGCTTTGGCCGGTGGTGGGCTGTGCCTGCATTCTGCGTTTTATACTCGTTGCGCGCTCATTGCATACAGGACGGCCGCTTCCGGTTCCGCCGCGCATGATAAAGCTTTTTCGCATCTGCCTCTGCATCTTTCTCGCTGTTTTTATCGCCGGGGAAGTAATTATCTGCTCAGGCGCAAATACCAAAGCGGAGTCCGACCTTGACTGTATAATTGTTCTCGGCGCAAAAGTAAACGGCACTCAGCCGAGCGGGGCATTGACTCAGCGCATCCGTGCTGCTGCGGAGTATCTGCGGGATAACCCGGACACTGTCTGTATCGCGTCCGGCGGACAGGGTGATGACGAGGGAATAAGTGAGGCAGAGTGCATAGCAATGAATCTTGAAGAGCTTGGTATTGCACCTGCACGAATTATACTCGAGGATCAGTCTACCGATACACAGAGCAATCTGAAAAACAGTCTTGCACTCCTGCCGGACGGCTGCACGAATATAGGCATCGTCACGAACGACTTTCACATTTTCCGTGCGCTCTGCACAGCAAGAAAGCTCTCCGCCCTGCATTTCTGCGGCGTCCCCGCCCAATCGACGCCCTACGGCTTCGTCCACTACGCCATGCGTGAATTTTTCGCCACCGCCCATGCCCTCGCCAAAGGCGAGCTCGCGATCGGGTGACTAAAATAGGCCCGCAACAGTCGGATATTTTGCAATCCAAACTGATGCGAGCCTCTGCATCAAATGATTACCAAATCATATATGCGATTCACCCACAGCGTGGTGGAGCGCAGTGATATATGAAGTGTTTTGATGAACTTTAATTTAATGACTGTATTATATATCAGAAAAGCTATAAGTCAATAATACAAGAAAGAATCCGGGCAAAATGATTTTTGCCTTGATAAATTTAAATCCCCACGTCCACCATCTCAACTTCTCATCGGGTTTTACATATTTTTAACCATTATTCGTGGT